>NZ_JBEXNT010000003.1:11166-191804 GCF_040611255.1 Kitasatospora sp. NPDC002965
GGCCCCCCTCACGGGGAGCCCGGCCTCTCGGGCGTTCAAGGGGTGGGTCAGGCGCCGACCAGCTGCTCGCTCGGGAGTCCGTTGGGCAGCTCGACGTGGGCGCCGAGGTCGCGCAGCTTGTCCATGAAGTTCTCGTAGCCGCGGTTGATCAGGTCGATGCCGTGCACGGTCGAGGTGCCCTCGGCCGCCAGCGCCGCGATCAGGTACGAGAAGCCGCCGCGCAGGTCCGGGATGACCAGCTCGGAGCCCATCAGCTTGGACGGCCCGGAGACCACCGCGGAGTGCAGGAAGTTGCGGGCGCCGAAGCGGCACGGGGTGGCGCCCAGGCACTCGCGGTAGAGCTGGATGTGGGCACCCATCTGGTTCAACGCGCCGGTGAATCCGAGCCGCGACTCGTACACCGTCTCGTGGACGATGGACAGGCCGGCCGCCTGGGTCAGCGCGACCACCAGCGGCTGCTGCCAGTCGGTCTGGAAGCCCGGGTGCACGTCGGTCTCCAGGGCGATCGCCTTGAGCTCGCCGCCCGGGTGCCAGAACCGGATGCCCTCGTCGTCCACCTCGAAGGCGCCGCCGACCTTCCGGAAGGTGTTGAGGAAGGTCATCATCTCCAGCTGGCGGGCGCCGCGGACGTAGATGTCGCCCTTGGTGGCCAGGGCCGCGCAGGCCCAGGAGGCGGACTCCAGGCGGTCCGGCAGCGCGCGGTGGTTGTAGCCGTTCAGCTCGTCGACGCCGGTGATCAGGATGGTGCGGTCGGTGCCCATCGAGATGATCGAGCCCATCTTCTGCAGCACGCAGATCAGGTCGACGATCTCCGGCTCGATGGCGGCGTTGCGCAGCTCGGTGACGCCCTCGGCGAGGACGGCGGTGAGCAGCACCTGCTCGGTGGCGCCGACCGACGGGTAGGGCAGCTCGATCCGGGTGCCGCGCAGCCGCTGCTGGGCCACCAGGTAGGTGCCCTGCGGGTGCTTCTCGATGGTCGCGCCGAACTGGCGGAGCACCTCGAAGTGGAAGTCGACCGGCCGGCCGCCGATGTCGCAGCCGCCGAGGCCCGGGATGAAGGCGTGGCCCAGCCGGTGCAGCAGCGGGCCGCAGAAGAGGATCGGGATCCGCGAGGAGCCCGCGTGCGCGTCGATGTCGGCGACGTTGGCGCTCTCCACGTGGGACGGGTCGAGGATCAGCTCACCCTCTTCGTCGCCGGTGCGCACGGTGACCCCGTGCAGCTGGAGCAGACCGCGGACCACCTTGACGTCGCGGATGTCCGGGACGTTGCGCAGTCTGCTGGGTCCCTGGCCGAGCAGGGCGGCGACCATGGCCTTGGGGACCAGGTTCTTCGCACCGCGGACGCGGATCTCGCCTTCGAGCGGGTTTCCGCCGTGGACCAGCAGGACGTCGTCGGTCATCGTTCTCGCAATCCGGGGTGCCAGAGGAGTGGGTGGGGCTCTGCGAGGAGCCGTGCGGTGGACCGTTTCACGGACGAGTCGGGCCCCCGGCGTGACCGAGTCGGCACCGTGGAGGGGCGTCCACCATCAGTAGATGGTAGTGGTCGCGCCGACGGTTCCCGTGAGCCTCTCCCGTGATGGTGCTCTCCCCGGGCCGCGGGCCGCGCGCCGGTACGCCCGTACGGGTGTTCGCCGCGTGTTCGCCGGGTGTCGACCGGGTGTCGGCCCGGCGGACCGCCGCGTGCCCTGCGGGTCCTCGGCCGGTCCCCGGTTTCGGGTGTCCGCCCCCGGGGGTCTGCGGGATCATGTGAGGCATGACGGCGGCCCATTCGCACGGAGGCCGGTCCCACACCGGCCGCTTGCTCGTCGCGACGCCCGTGCTCACCGATCCGAACTTCGCCCGGGCAGTGGTGCTCCTCCTCGACCACGACGTCGAGGGGGCGCTCGGTGTGGTCCTCAACCGGCCGACGCCGATCGAGGTGGGCAGCGTGCTGGACGGCTGGGGCGTGCTGGTGGGGCAGCCGGCCGTGGTGTTCCAGGGCGGACCGGTGGCGCTGGACTCGGCGCTCGGGCTGGCCGTGGCGCCGGGGGAGCCGGGCACCGGCGAACCGCTCGGCTGGCGGAGGGTGCACGGCGCGATCGGCCTGGTCGACCTGGAGGCGCCGCCCGAGGTGCTGGCCGGCGAGCTCGGGGCGCTGCGGATCTTCGCCGGGTACGCGGGCTGGGCGCCCGGGCAGCTGGAGTCCGAGGTCACCAGCGGCGCCTGGTACCTGGTGGACTGCGAGCCGGGGGACATCTCCAGCCCGGAGCCGGAACGGCTCTGGCGCGCGGTGCTGCGCCGCCAGCGCGGCCCGATGGCGCTGCTCGCGACGTACCCCGACGACCCCACTCTGAACTGACCGGAGCGGCTCCCGTCGCGACACTGGCCCGGTTTTGCGGGGCGCCCATAGACTTGGCACCTATGAGCACTCTTGAGCCCGAGCGCGGCCTCGGCACCGGCACCCTGGTCGAGCCCGTCCCGCAGGTGTCCAACGGGGACGGCGACCACGAGCGCTTCGCCCACTACGTCCAGAAGGACAAGATCATGGAGAGCGCGCTCTCCGGGTCCCCCGTGGTGGCGCTGTGCGGCAAGGTGTGGGTGCCCGGGCGCGACCCGAAGAAGTACCCGGTGTGTCCGATGTGCAAGGAGATCTACGACGGCATCGGCAAGCCGCAGGGCGGCGACGACAAGTAGCGGCCCGCCCCGCATGTGAGGTCTGGACCATTTTGCAAACTGGTCTATGCCCGTGGCCGGGCCGGGGGCAGGATGGCGGAATGGACCTCATTCCCGCCCCCTTGAGCTCCGTCCGCCTCCCGGACCAGGACTTCTCCCTCGACCAGACCACCACCCTGACCGCGCCGCCGGCGCTGGCCGGGGCCGAACGGTGGCTGCGCTCCTCACTGGCCGCCGCCACCGGCCTTCCGCTGGCCCCGGGCCGGCCCGGGGAGGGAGTCGAACTGGTCCTCGACGAGACGCTGGCCGGCGAGGCGTACCGGCTCTCGGTGCGCCCCGGCCACGCCGTGATCACCGCCGGCGGGCCGGCCGGCGCGCTCTGGGGCGCCCAGACGCTGCGCCGGCTGCTCGGCCCGGACGCCTACCGGCGCGCTCCGCTGCGCTCCGCCGGCTGGGTGCTGCCCGGCACCGACATCGAGGACGCGCCGCGGTTCGGCTGGCGCGGCGTCCTGCTGGACGTCGCCCGGCACTTCCTGCCCAAGTCCGACGTGCTCCGCTTCGTGGACCAGCTCTCCGCGCACAAGCTCAACGTGCTGCACCTGCACCTGACCGACGACCAGGGCTGGCGGGTGGAGATCAAGCGCTACCCGCGGCTCACCGAGCTGGCCTCCTGGCGCGAGCGCTCGATGGTCGGCTTCCGGGCCGGCGAGCGCCGTGACGACCGCCCGCACGGCGGCTTCTACACCCAGGACGACCTCCGCGAGATCGTCGCCTACGCCGCCGAACGGGGCGTCACCGTCGTCCCGGAGATCGACCTGCCGGGCCACACCCAGGCCGTCGTGGTCGCCTACCCCGAGCTGGGCAACACCGACGTGGTGGACACCGCGGCGCTCGGGGTCTGGACCGACTGGGGCGTCAGCCAGAACGTGCTCAACCCCTCCGAGGCCACCCTCCGGTTCTTCGAGGGGGTGCTGGAGGAGGTCCTGGAGCTCTTCCCGTCCGAGTTCGTCCACCTCGGCGGCGACGAGTGCCCCAAGGAGCAGTGGAAGGAGAGCGCCGCCGCGCAGGCGCGGATCCGCGAACTCGGCCTGGCCAACGAGGACGAGCTGCAGAGCCACATCATCCGGCACTTCGACGGCTGGCTCGCCGAGCGGGGCCGCCGGCTGATCGGCTGGGACGAGATCCTGGAGGGCGGACTGGCGCCCGGCGCCGCGGTCTCCTCCTGGCGCGGCTACGGCGGCGGGATCGCCGCCGCCGAGGCCGGGCACGACGTGGTGATGTGTCCCGAGCAGCACGTCTACCTGGACCACCGGCAGGCTTCGGGGGAGGACGAGCCGATCCCGGTCGGCTTCGTCCGGACCCTGGAGGACGTCTACCGCTTCGAGCCGGTGCCGGCGCAGCTCGACGAGGTGGCGGCCCGGCGGGTGATCGGCACCCAGGCCAACCTGTGGAGCGAGTTCATGGACAGCGCCCGGGACATCGACTACCGGGCCTTCCCCCGGCTCGCGGCCTTCGCCGAGGTCGCCTGGTCCGCGCTGCCGGCCGATCCCGCGGAGCGCGACTTCGCCGGCTTCGAGCAGCGGATGGAGGCCCACCGGGAGGTGCTGGACGCGCTCGGCGTCGAGTACCGGCCGGCCGGCGGTCCGCACCCCTGGCAGAAGTGGCCCGGAGTGCTGGGACGGCCGATCGAGGGCCTTCCGCCGCTGGTCTGACGGGGCGGCCCGGACGTGGGGTCCCGCAGCCGGCGGGACCCCGCGGGCGGGCGCGGCGCGCGGGGCTTGCCGGGCGGGTGTGGCGGGCGGGAACTTCTGAGCGGTCGTCGGACGTCAAGAAGAGATGAACATCCACTCCGGTTCGTATCGAACCGGAGCAGATACCGCCCGGTATCGGTCCCAATCGGGCAGTACCGTTCGCCCGACCCGAAATGATCATCGAGCATTGTGTGCCAGAGTTGCCCAACCCGGCCCGATCGCCCGTACCCTACGGGCCAGGCCGGACTGCCGCAGCGGACACCCCGGCCGAGGGCCGCGGGCGGCAGGCGATCGATGAGCAAGTGGAGCACGGTGGGACCCAGGTGAACCGGACGATCATGCTGCCGGCCTCCCTCGACGAGGCCGTAGAAGCGCTGGCCTCCCACCCGGCCGCGGTGCCGGTGGCCGGCGCCACCGACCTGATGGAGGCCGTCAACGCCGGGCGGCTGCGCCCCGCCGCCCTGGTCGGCCTGGGCCGGATCACCGAACTCCGCGGCTGGCGCTACGAGGACGGCGGTACCGCCGTCCTGGGGGCCGGGCTCACCCACGCACGGATGGACCGCCCCGACTTCGCGGCGCTGATCCCCGCGCTCGCCGACGCCGCCCGCACCGCCGGACCACCGCAGGTCCGCAACGTCGGCACCCTCGGCGGCAACATCGCCACCGCCGCCCCGGCCGGCGACACCCTCCCGGTGCTCGCCGCGCTGGAGGCCAGCGTCACCCTCGCCCGGGCCGGCGCCACCCGCGAGGTCCCGGTCAGCCACCTGCTCACCGGCCTCGACCCGGTGCGCCCCGGCGAACTGCTCACCTGGGTGCGCGTCCCGCTGCTGCACGCCCCGCAGGTCTTCCTCAAGGCCACCGGCCGCAGCGGCCCGGCCCGCGCCACCGCCTCGGTCGCCCTCGTCCTCGACCCCGCCCGGCGCGCCGTCCGCTGCGCCGTCGGCGCCGTCGCCCCGGTGCCGCTGCGACCGCTGGAGGCCGAGGCCTGGGTCGCCGGCTGCATCGACTGGGACGGTTCGCGGGAGATCGACCCCGCCGCGACGGCCGCCTTCGGCGAGTACGTGGCCGCCGCCTGCGTGCCCGACAGCTACGGCGCCGAGGGCTCCTGGGAGGCCGTCACCGAGGGGCCGAGCGCGGCCGCGGTGCGGCTGCGGCGTACCGTATCGGTGCTGGCCCGCCGGGCACTGGGAAGGGCGCTCAAGTGACCACAGACCACCCCATCGAGACCCTCGACGCGAGCCCCCTGGACCACGCGCCGCAGGTCAGCCGCGAGCTGCGCCCCTGCACCTCGTACACCCTGCGGGTCAACGGCTTCGAACGGCCCGTCACCGACGCCTGGATCGGCGAGAGCCTGCTCTACGTGCTGCGCGAGCGGCTCGGCCTGGCCGGTGCCAAGGACGGCTGCGAGCAGGGCGAGTGCGGAGCCTGCTCGGTCCAGGTGGACGGGCAGCTGGTGGCCGGCTGCCTGGTGCCCGCCGCGCTGGCCCAGGACAGCGAGATCAACACCGTCGAGGGGCTGTCCGCCGCCGGCGGCGCCAGCGACGTCCAGCAGGCCCTGGCCGAGTCCGGCGCGGTGCAGTGCGGCTACTGCACGCCCGGCCTGGCGATGGCCGTGCACGACCTGCTCCAGCGCAACCACCGGCCCACCGAGGTCGAGGCGCGTCAGGCGCTCTGCGGAAACCTCTGCCGCTGCACCGGGTACCGGGGCGTGCTGGCCGCCGTGCAGACCGTCGCCGACGCGCGCGCCTCGGACGGCGAACCGGCGGAGGGGACGGCGCCCGCCGCGGAGGCCGCACCCGCCGCCGCGCCCGCCCCGACGGCCGCGGAGCCGGCCCCCGGACCGCCCGCAGCCGCGCCCGTCGCCGCGACGGCCGCCGGCGACCTGCCCGTGTACACCGACGACGTCTGGATCGAGCACGTCCCGCAGCCGCCGGCCGAGGAGACCCCGACCACCGCCGGGACCGGCGTCGGCGTCGGCATGCAGTACGGCGTCCCCGACGGCCAGGGCGGCTACGACACCGGCGTGTACGACACCACCGTGCTCGCCCCGATCCGCGACGTCCCCGCCCCGCCCGCCGGCGACGGCACCGGCTACTACCCGGCCCCGGGCTACCCCGAGCAGCCCTACCCGGGCACCACCCCCGCCCACGGCACCTACCTGCCCGGACCCGGCGGCTACCCCGAGGCGGGCGGCTACCCGCAGCAGCCCGGCTACGACAACGCCTCGCCGTACGACGGCCCGGTGTACGAGACCGCTCCGGTGCACGGCACCCCGGCCCACGGCACCCCGCTCCCGGGCTACGACGGCCAGGGCTTCCCGAACCCGGGCTACGACGGCACCCCCGCGCACGGCACGCCGTACGTCCCCGCGCCCCCGCACGGTGCCCCGGCCGAGGGCGCCGCCCCCGCCGGCGTCCCGTACGGCGCCACCCCCGCCCACGGCATCCGGCTCCCCGAGGACGACCACGCATCATGACGTCGCCTACCGACATCGGCGCAGCACCCCAGCAGGACGGCGACCAGGGCGGTGCGGCGGAGCCGTTCGGCCTGGGCAGTTCCCCGCTGCGCAGCGACGCCCTGCCGAAGGCGCTCGGCATCTACCCGTACGCCGCGGACCTCTGGGCCGAGGGCCTGCTCTGGGGTGCGGTCCTGCGCTCGCCGCATCCGCACGCCCGGATCCGCGGCATCGACACCTCGGCCGCGCTCGCGCTGCCCGGCGTGCACGCCGTGGTCACCGCCGCCGACCTGCCCGCCGGGCCGGACGGCAGCCCCGACGGCGCCCCGGCCGGGCCGATCGTCGCCGACCGCCCGGTGCTGGCCGCCGGGGTGGTCCGCCACCACGGCGAGCCGGTCGCCGCCGTCGCGGCCGACCACCCCGACACCGCTCGGCTCGCGGTCGGCCTGATCGCCGTCGACTACGAGCCGATGGACGCCGTCACCGACCCCGAGCAGTCCTTCACCGCCCCGCCGCTGCACCCGGACGGCAACCTCTTCCGCCACCTGCCGCTGCGCACCGGCGACCCGGAGGCGGTCGGCGAGGTCGTGGTCGAGGGCCTGTACCAGGTCGGCCGGCAGGACCCGGCGCCGCTCGGCGCGGAGGCCGGCCTGGCCGTGCCGCGTCCGGACGGCGGCGTCGAGCTGCACCTGTCCTCCACCGATCCGCACGGCGACCGCGACCGGACCGCCGCCTGCCTCGGCCTGGAGCCGGACCGGGTCCGGCTGGTGGTGACGGGCGTGCCCGGCGCCACCTCCGACCGCGAGGACCTCTCCTTCCAGGTCACCATGGCGCTGCTGGCGCTGCGCACCGGCCGCCCGGTGAAGATGACGCTCACCCGCGAGGAGTCCTTCCACACCCACACCTCGCGCCACCCGGCCCTGCTGCGCTACCGCCACCACGCCGACGCCGAGGGCCGGCTGGTCAAGGTCGAGGCGCAGATCCTGCTGGACGGCGGCGCCTACGCGGACGTCTCCGCCGAGGCGCTGGCCGCCGCCGCCGCCTTCTCGGTGGGCCCGTACAACTGCCCCAACGTCTTCGTGGACGCCTGGGCGGTGCGCACCAACAACCCGCCGGCCGGCCGGATGCGCGGCGAGGGCGCGCTCCAGACCTGCTTCGCCTACGAGTCGCAGCTGGACCAGCTGGCCGCCCGGATCGGCGTCGACCTGGTGGAGATCCGCCGCCGCAACGTGATGGCCACCGGTGATCCGCTGCCCACCGGACAGGCCGTCACCTGCCCGGCCCCGGTGAGCGCGCTGCTGGAGGCGGTCGCCGAGGAGCCGCTGCCGGCCCTGCCGGTGGACGACCCGGACGCCGAGTGGCTGCTGCCGGGCGGGCCCGGCGGCGCCGGCGACCCGGCGGCGGTGCGGCGCGGGATCGGCTACGCGCTGGGCATGGTGCACATGCTGGGCGCCGAGGGCGAGGACGAGGTCTCCACCGCGACCGTCCGGGTCAGCGGCGACCACGCGACGGTGATCTGCGCGGCGGTCGACGCGGGCCACGGCTTCGCGACGCTGGCCCGGCAGATCGTCCAGACGGTGCTCGGCGTGAGCGAGGTCTACATCGCGCCGGCCGACAGCGACCAGTCGGTGGCCGGGCCGTCCGCCCGTGGCCGGCACACCTGGGTCTCCGGCGGCGCGGTCGAGCGGGCCGCGCTGATGGTCCGCCACCAGCTGCTCCAGCCGATCGCCGCCAACTTCGGCATGTCGGTGGAGCTGCTGCAGATCGCCGACGGCAAGATCACCTCGTACGACGGGGTGCTCGGCATGCCGGTCGCGGAGGCGCTGGAGGGCAAGGAGCTCTGGGCCACGGCGCAGTGCCGCCCGCACCCGACCGAGCCCCTGAACGAGGCCGGCCAGGGCGACGCCTTCGTGTCGATCGCGTTCTGCGCGATGCGCGCGGTGGTGGACGTGGACATCGAGCTCGGCGCCGTCCGGGTGGTCGAGATGACCGTCGCCCAGGACGTCGGCCGGGCGCTGAACCCGCGCCAGATCGAGGACCGGATCGAGGCGGGCGTCGCCCAGGGCGTCGGCCTGGCGCTGCTGGAGGAGCTGCGGACCGAGGGGGGCCTGCTGCTCAACCCCTCGCTGACCGGCTACCGGCTGCCGACCGCGCTGGACACCCCGGAGATCCGGATCGCCGCACTGCTGGAGGAGCGTGACGTGGTCGCCTCGTTCGGTGCCAAGGCGGTCAGTGCCGTCCCCGCCGTGACGGCCCCGGCGGCGGTGGCCGCCGCCGTCCGCGCGGCCACCGGGCTGCCGGTCGGCCGGCTGCCGATCCGGCCCGAGGACGCCGTCACCGGCTGAGCCCCGGGGGCGGCGGAACCGGCTTCCGGGTCCGCCGCCCGGGCTCCCGGAGCCCGGGACGGCCAACGGGACCGCGAACGGGGAATGCTCGGGGCACGGTCGGGGCGCGGTCGGGGCACGACGGGAAATTCGTCGGAAAATCGGCCCGGGAAAGCCGTGAAAAAGCACGAAGAATTGCCGGTCGGCCTATCGGGCGCCGACCGGCAATTCTTTTCGCGGAGGCCATGACGGGAATCGAACCCGTGTAAACCGCTTTGCAGGCGGTTCCCTAAACCACTCGGGCACACGGCCGTGGGGTGAGACTGGACTGCGGCGGCGATCAGGCGCGGCGGCAGCAGCGACAGGCGCGACAACACCGGGGAGCGGCGGCGCAGGTGCGGGGCGCGGAGGCCACCGTCTTCCTGTCCATGTCCGACTCCTTGTCGTCGTTCGCCGTGTTGGTGAATTCAGTTTGGCGGAATGAGCAGTGGAACGTCAATATCCATTTGTAAATTCTGTGTGGCGGGGTGTGCTACGGTCGAAGACAGGTGGCCCCTTCCGGCCGCCCCGGACGAGCGCGTCGTACCCGGTGACGACAAGACGGCGCAGCACAGCGGCAACCCGGCCGCTGCTGACTGCGGAGGTACGACCGTCATGGCTTGGCTCGTTCTGATCGTTTCCGGCGTCCTGGAGACCGTGTGGGCGGTCGCCCTGGAGTCGTCGAAGGGCTTCTCCCGGCTGGTTCCGACCGTCGTCTTCGGGGTGGCGCTGGCGCTGTCCATGGGCGGACTGGCGTACGCGATGCGCTCGATCCCGATCGGTACCGGCTACGCGGTCTGGGTCGGTATCGGCGCGGTGGGGACGGCCGTGTACGGGATGGCCGTGCTGGGCGACGCGGTGACCGCGGCGCGGATCGGCTGCCTGCTCCTGATCGTCTCCGGCGTGGTGGGCCTCAAGGTGCTGCACTGAGTCGCCGGCCCGCGCATCGACAAGGGCCTCGGTCAGGACGTCGGTCCTAGGACCGACGGCGGAGGCGGGTGGCGACCACGGTCAGGTATCAACGGGGCGTACGGGGCTTACGGTAGTACGTATGACCACAGCCTCCCCCACCTCGGTCGACCCTGACCACGTCCCGATACCGACCGACCCCGGTGGAGGGGTCCTCGGCAGCCGCTACCGTGCGCTCACCCTCGGCATCGTGTCGGTGGTGCTGCTGCTGGCCTTCGAGGCGACGGCGGTCAACACCGCGATGCCGGTGGCCGCCCGTGAGCTGGACGGGATCGGGCTGTACGCCTTCGCGTTCTCCGGTTACTTCACCACGACGCTGTTCGCGCTGGTCGTCTCCGGCCAGTGGTGCGACCGGCGGGGACCGCTCCAGCCGCTCTTCACCGGCATCGCGGTGTTCGGCGCGGGCCTGGTGGTGGCCGGTGCGGCGCCCGGGATGTGGATCTTCGTGGGGGGCCGGGCGGTCCAGGGCCTGGGCGGCGGGCTGGTGATCGTCGCGCTGTACGTGGTGGTCGGCCGGGCCTACCCGGAGCGGCTGCGGCCGGCGGTGTTCGCGGCCTTCTCGTCGGCCTGGGTGCTGCCCTCGATCATCGGTCCGGTGGTCTCCGGGGCCGTCACCCAGCACCTCGGCTGGCGCTGGGTCTTCCTGGCCGTGCCGGCGCTGATCCTGCTGCCGCTGGCGGTGATGGGTCCGGCGCTGCGCCGGTCGGAGCGGGAACAGCCGCTGCCGAAGGGCGCCGCGTTCGACCGGCGCCGGACGGTGCTGGCCGCGATGGCCGCGCTCGGCGCGGCCCTGCTGCAGTACGCGGGCCAGCGGCTGGACCTGCTCGGCCTGCTGCCGGCGGCGGCCGGAGCGGCGCTGCTGCTCCCGGCCGTGCTGGGGCTGCTGCCGACCGGGACGCTGCGGGCCGGGCGCGGGCTGCCGACGGTGATCCTGCTGCGCGGGGTGGCCGCCGGGGCGTTCTTCGCGGCCGAGGCGTTCATCCCGCTGATGATGGTGACCGAGCGGGACCTCTCGCCGACCCTGGCCGGGCTCACCCTGACCAGCGGCGGGCTCTCCTGGGCGCTGGGCTCCTGGCTCCAGGGCCGGCCCCGGGCCGAGCGGTACCGCGAGGCGATGATCCGGGGCGGGTTCGTGCTGACCGCGGTGGCGATCGCGGGGGCCGCGCTGGTGCTGGTCCCGGAGGTGCCGGTCTGGGTGGCGGCGGTCGCCTGGGGCGTCGGCGGGATCGGCATGGGGCTGACGGTGGCGAGTGTCAGCGTGCTGATGATGAAGCTGTCGGCGCCGCAGGACGCCGGGGCCAACTCGGCCTCGCTGCAGATGAGCGACGCCCTCGGCAACGTGCTGCTGGTGGGGCTGTCCGGGGTGCTGTTCTCGGCGCTGGGCGGCGGCTCGGTGACCGCCGCCCACGACGGGGCCGGGGGGACCGGGACGACCACCGCGTTCGCGGTGATCTTCCTGGTCATGACCGGGGTGGCGCTGCTCGGCGCGCTCGTCTCCGGCCGGGTCCGGAAGGCCGACCCGGTCCGGATCTGACGTGCCGCCCGGCCCGGTCCGGAGGGGCCGGTTCAGCCGACGGCGGCCGGTGCCGGGGCGGGGGCCGGGGCGGGGGAGCCGAGGAAGGTCTCCCAGCCGCCGGCCGGGGCCTGGCCGACGGCGAGGCTCTGCAGCTTGCGCAGCACCGCCGGGTCCTGCGCGTCCAGCCAGTCGACCAGCTGCCGGAACGAGACCAGCCGGACCTCCGGGCGGCCGGCGATCGCCTTGAGCACGTCCTCGACGGCGTTCATGTAGATGCCGCCGTTCCACTCCTCGAAGTGGTTGCCGATGACGAACGGCGCCCGGTTGGTGGTGTACGCCCGCTCGAACCCCATCAGGTAGGCGTCCCGGGCCTGGGTCTGGTACCCGGGGTGGAGCGCCGGGTCGGCCTTGGTGTTGCTGCCGCACTGGTTGAACATGATGTTGTAGTCCATCGAGAGCACCTGGAAGGTGTGCCCGGGGAAGGGGATGGACTGCAGGGGGAGGTCCCAGAGCGCGCCGCCCTGGATCTTCTGGGGCCAGATCTGCGTCCCGTTGCCGCTGCTGTCGTAGCGCCATCCGCGCTTGACGGCGGTGGGCAGCAGGTTGCGCTGGCCCTCCAGGCAGGGGGTGCGGCTGCCGATCAGCTCCTTGCGGTAGTCGAAGGGCAGCGCCGGCAGGTCGGTGAAGCCGGTGGTGGTCCGCCAGTTGGTGACGAAGTCCATCGCCTGCTGGATCTCGTGGTCCCACTCCTCCGGCGACCACTGGCCGACGCCGGTGGCGCCGCAGAAGTGGCCGTTGAAGTGGGTGCCGATCTCGTGGCCCTCCAGCCAGGCGCCGTGCAGGTTCTCCAGCGTGTCGTGGATGTGCTGGTCGCTCAGGTAGCCGATGTCGGAGGCGCCGACCTTGTGCTGCGGGGGGCGGTAGAGGTCCTTCTTGGACTCGGGCAGCAGGTACAGGCCGCTGAGGAAGAAGGTCATCGAGGCGTTGTGCTCCGTGGCGAGCCGGCGGAACCGGGCGAACAGCCCGTTGTCGAGCTCGCCGGCGCCGTCCCAGGAGAAGACCACGAACTGGGGCGGGCGCCCGCCGAGCCCGAGCGGTTCGGCGGTGGGCTGGTTCGGCTGCGGGCCGGTGTCGGAGGTGGAGCCGTCGCCGATCACGGTGACCGGTGGCTTCGCGGCCTCGGTCGGGGGCCCGGCCTGGTCGACCCCCGGGGTGGCCGGCAGCGGCTCCGGGGTGCCCGTCAACCCGCCGGCGTCGGTCCGGCCGCAGCCGGCCGCGAGGGCGGCTGCGCCGGCGGCACCCGCGGCCAGCAGGGTGCGGCGGGAGAGAGCGTCCATGGTCACTCCGTTCGTGGGGCGTGCGCGGGGAGGCGGGGCACACCAGGCGGGGCACGGCCGGCGGCACGGCTGTCCGGAGGCGGACAGCGGGCCGGTCAGACAAGTGCGGTGATAGGCCTGTGAACGGGGTCAGCATGGCATGTGATCAAGTTCGGTCGATGGTTCACCACGAACGGTCGGAACTGATCGCCCGAACGATGCAACCAGGACGGTGTTCCTGAGTGTCCGATGAAGAGGTCGTCGCGGTAACCGGCGTCCGCCAGGTGGCGGGCCGGTGTCCTTGTGGTGACATTTCACCCGCTCGGACCAGCTAGGGCCCGCCGGACCCTGCCGAACGGGGGGAGCAAGTACGACCGTCGTATGGATGTGGCATAAGGTCCGATCCGGTTGCATTGCTCTCAGAAAACTTCCAGGAACCGGCAACCGGTTCCTCGTCAGCAGAGGGGAGCGCCGGTGGGCGCCCAGCAGAGCAGGAGCCCGTGGCCAGGCACTCTGGCCGTCGGGGCCGCGCTCGTGCTGGGTGCGTGGCTGCTGAACGACGGCGGTCACGGCGACCTCCCCCCGGCGCCCGGAGCCGGGCAGGCCCTCTCGGGCTTCGCCCCGGTCTCCGTGGTGCCGCCGCTCGGACCCTCGACCCCGACCCGGATCCGGATCCCCTCCGTCCGGCTCGACGCCCCGGTCACCGGCCTCGGCCTCGACCGGGACGGACACCTCCAGACCCCGCCGGAGTCCGACCGCAACCTCGCCGGCTGGTACCGCGGCGGGGCCTCCCCCGGACAGCGGGGCACCGCCATCCTCGCCGGACACGTCGACAACGACAGCGGGCCCGCCGTCTTCTACGACCTGGGCGCGCTCCACCGCGGCGACCGGATCGAGATCCTCCGCGAGGACGGCCGCACCGCCGTCTACCAGCTCTACGCCATCGAAGTGCACGACCGAAAGGACTTCCCGGACGACCGGGTGTACCGCCAGGCCGCCGACGCACAGCTGCGGGTGATCACCTGCGGCGGTGGGTACAGCGAGGACCGCGGCTACCAGGGAAACGTGGTCGCCTACGGTTTCCTGGCCGACACCACGCAGCCGGGAAAGAACGTATGACCTCCGTCTCCCTCGCCCTGACCTGGAACCCGATCGACTGGCCGCTGACCCGCGGCCCGATCCCGTACGCCATCCTGGCGGCCGGCTGGGGTTCCCTGCTCGTCCTCGCCCTGCTGGCGCGCAGCCGTACCTGGTGGCGCCGCCGGCTCCCGGTCGCGCTGCTCACCGCCGCCGCGGCGAGCCTGCTGCTGGACATCGTGGTCGACGGCTGGTGGCACCCCTTCCCCGAGGGGCTGCCCCGGTACATCACCTGGTGGATCGCCGTCGCCCTGCTCGGGTTGAGCCTGGCCGCCTTCCGGATGCCCGGTACGGCGCTGCGGCGCAAGCTCCTGGCGATCGGCGCCGGGTCGCTGGTGCTGCTGATGGCCTCGTCCCAGGTGAACCGGGGCTTCGACCAGTTCCCGACCGGCCGCGTCATGCTCGCGCCCTGGCTCTCCAAGACCCAGGAGCTGACCACGGCCAAGGCCGCCACGACCGTGAGCCCCCCGCCCGGCAAGGTGATGGAGGAGGTCTGGACGGCCCCGCCGGGGCTGCCGGCGAAGGGCACGGTCTCCACCGTCCCGATCCCGGGGACCAAGTCCGGCTTCAAGGCCCGCGACGCGTACGTCTACCTGCCGCCGGCCTACCAGGCCAGCCCCCGACCGCTGCTCCCGGTCGTGGTGCTCGTCTCCGGCCAGCCCGGGACCCCGGGCGACTGGGTGCTGGCCGGCCAGGTCAACGAGGCGCTCGACGCCTTCGCCGCCCAGCACCAGGGCCTGGCACCGATCGTGGTGATGCCCGACCAGCTGGGGTCGACCTGGACCAACACGCTCTGCTTCGACTCCAAGATCGCCAACACGCAGACCTACCTGGCCCAGGACGTGCCCGACTGGGTGCGCGCCAACCTCCAGGCGGCCGAGGGACGGAAGTCCTGGGTGATCGGCGGCGCCTCGATGGGCGGCACCTGCGCGCTCCAGCTCGCCGTCAACGCCCCCGAGGTCTACGGATCGTTCCTGGACATGGCCGGCCAGGACGAGCCCACCCTGGGGACCCGCGCGCAGACCGTCGCGGCGGCCTTCGACGGTGACGAGGCGAAGTTCAACGCCATCGACCCGCTCCAGGTGATGGCCGCCAAGAAGTTCCCGGACACCGCGGCCGCGATCGTGGTCGGCCGCACCGACAACGAGTTCCGTCCGCAGCAGGAGAAGGTGTACAAGGCGGCACTGGATGCGGGGATGAACGCCAAATTCGACCTGATGCCCGGCGGGCACGGCTGGATCATCTTCCGGCCGGGCATCGTCGACCAGTTGCCCTGGATGGCGCAACAGACCGGGCTGATCCGGTGATCCGGCTGGGGGCGGCCTCGGCCCTGTTCGCCGACCGGGGCGAGCCCGCGGTCTCGGCCCAGGGCGTTCCGGTGCAGCCCGCCCGGGCTCCCGGCGTCCGGGGGTCGGACGGCCCGGCACCCGAGCCGTCCGGGCCCAGGACCCCCGCGCCGAAGTCCCCGGCGCCGGACACCCGGCCCGGTCGGCGGCCCGTCCGGGCGGCCGCCGCCCGGATCGTCGCCCGGCTGCGCGCGGCGCCGCTGACCCTCACCCTGCTCGCCGTCCTCTGGGCGGTCGGCGGTGCCTCCGGCAGCCTGGCGCACGGCGCCTCCCGGGGCGTGCTGGCCAAGGCCGGGGTCGGCCTGCCGACCCTGGCCGAGGGCCACTGGTGGGCGCCGGTCACCTCGCTGTTCTGGTGCGCGAGCGCGGGCTCGTACATCTCCACCAGCCTGCTGCTGCTCCTGCTCGGCCCGGTCGCGGAGAGCAGGCTCGGCCGGCCGCGCACGCTCGCCGTCCTGGTCGTCGGGCAGCTGCTGGGCACCCTGCTCGGCAGCGGGCTGAGCGCGGTCGCCGCACGGGCCGACGACCAGTGGGCGGCCGCCGCCGAGCAGACCGCCATCGGACCGGTGACCGGCCTGTTCGCCCTGGCCGGCGTGCTCGGCTACCGGCTGACCGTGCTCTGGCGGCGCCGGCTGCACCTGCTGGTGGTGCTCGTCCCGCTGGTGATGACCCTGTACGTCGGCCACCTGCAGAGCGTCCAGCGGATCTCCGGCGCGCTGATCGGCCTGGCCGCCGGCGCGCTCCTCAGCCGGGGCCGGCCCCACCTGCGCTCGCACCGCTCCTCGCACACCGAGACCCGGGTGCTGGTCGCACTCTGCCTGGTCGCCGCCGCGCTCGGGCCGATGATCGCCTCGCTGTACGACAACGCGGCCGGGCCGTTCAACACCTTCTCCGAGATCTACCTCTCGCACCGCCTCACCCCGGACGAGGTCGCCGAATTCTGCGCCCGCTCGGCCCACGACTGCGCCCGCGCACACGCCGTCGAGCGGATCTTCGACACCCCCGCCCGGCTGATGGCCACGCTGTTCCCGGCCCTGTTGCTGGTGCTCGCCGAGGGCCTGCGCCGCGGTCTGCGGCTCGCCTGGCGGATCACGATCGCCACCGAGCTGCTCTGGACCGCCCTGCTGGTCTGGCTGTTCACCGAGACCGGCACCGGCTCGGGCGACGTCCTCCAGTACTTCGTCGAGGCGCTGCTGCTGCCGCTGATCACCACCGCGCTGCTGCTGGCCACCCGGAAGCGGTTCCCGTTGCGGGTGCCGCGCGCCGTCCTCGGCCGGCTGGCCCTGGTGGTCGGCGGCGCGCTGGCCGTCGCCTCCGCGGCGTACGCGGGCCTGGGCGTGCTGACGGCGGGCCAGTTCGAACCGGGGGCCACCCTCCGCGGACTGGTCGCCGGGCTGCCGGCCCAGTTCCTGCCGCCCGCGTACAACGACCTGATGCCGCACTACCCGATCGCGGTCGGGCCGTTCGCGCGGTTCCTGGAGACGTACTGCGGACTCGCCTTCTGGGCGGTCGCGCTGACCGCGCTGCTGCTGGCCTTCCGGCGGCCGGTGCTGCACGTGGACGCCGAGGACGCCACCCGGGCCCGGGCGCTGCTCACCGAGCACGGCGGCGGGTCGCTCTCCTTCCTCACCACCTGGGACGGCAACCACTACTGGTTCGACGAGGACGGCCGGGCCGCCGTCGCCTACCGGGTGCTGAACACCGTCGCGCTGACCACCGGCGACCCGTTCGGCGCACCGGACGCGCGCCGCCGGGCGGTGGCCGGCTTCGCCCGGTACTGCGACGCCCGGGGCTGGACGCCGTGCTTCTACAGCGTCACCCCGGAGACGCGCTCCGCCGCCGAGCAACTCGGCTGGCGCTCGCTGCAGGTCGCCGAGGACACCGTGGTCGCCCTCCCCGAGCTGGCCTTCACCGGCCGCAAGTGGCAGGACATCAGGACCGCGCTGAACAAGGCCGGCAAGCAGGGCATCACCGCCGAGTGGTGGTCGTACCACGAGGCGCCGATCGCCCTGAAGGAGCAGATCCGGGCCATCTCGGAGGAGTGGGTCTCGGAGAAGGGGCTGCCCGAGATGGGCTTCACCCTTGGCGGGCTGGAGGAGCTGGACGACCCGGCGGTCCGGCTGCTGATCGCCGTCGACCATGACCGCACCGTGCACGGGCTGACCAGCTGGATGCCGGTCTACGAGAACGGCGAGCCGGTCGGCTGGA
The DNA here is from genome assembly GCF_040611255.1 of Kitasatospora sp. NPDC002965. NCBI lineage: Bacteria > Bacillati > Actinomycetota > Actinomycetes > Kitasatosporales > Streptomycetaceae > Kitasatospora > Kitasatospora sp. NPDC002965. Next base: position 28,880 of record NZ_JBEXNT010000003.1, read on the forward strand.
CGCTGGACTTCATGCGCCGGCGCTCCGACGGGTTCCGCGGCGTGACCGAGTTCCTGATCGCCTCCGCCGCGCTCGGCTTCAAGCAGGAGGGCGCGAGCTTCCTCTCGCTCTCCGGCGCACCGCTGGCCCGCTCGGAGAAGGAACCGCCCACCGGGCTGCAGAAGACCCTGGACTGGCTGGGCCGGGTGCTGGAGCCGGTCTACGGCTTCCGCTCGCTGCTCGCGTTCAAGGCGAAGTTCCAGCCGGAGTACCGGCCGATGTACATGGCCTACCCGGACCCGGCGGCGCTGCCCAGCATCACCCGGGCGATCGGCAAGGCGTACCTGCCGCACCTGACGCCGGCGCAGGGCGTCCGGTTGATGCGCAAGCTCTCGTCGTAGCCGGTCGGGACCGGTCGCCCGGAGCGTGACCGGGAAGGGCCCGGGGCGGCCGCCGTCGCCCCGGGCCCTTCGCCGTCCGGGTCCTGCCGGTCCGGGCCCTGCTGTTCGAGGGCCCGCGGCTCAGCCGAGCAGCTCGGCGAGCGCGCGGTCGGCGTCCAGGTGCAGGTGCTCCTCGCCCTCCGGGACGACCAGCCGGCTGCGCCACAGGAACTTCCGCAGGTCGTCGGAGTCGAACCCGACCAGCGCGGTGCCCTCGGGCGCGCGCAGCTCGACCATGGTGCGCCGGCCGGGCGCGGGCCGGACGTGGACGTCGCCGGCCCCGGAGGGCAGCTCCAGGCCGTCGGCGAGCAGCCCGCGGGCGAAGACCCAGACGATGTCGTCGCCGTGGTCGGGGCCGGCCTCCTCGGCCCGGTCGTCCAGCGAGAACTCGGCGGGGAAGGCCATGCGGACGGCGAGCGGATCCTCCGGCACGTAGGCCAGCGTCACCCGGAGCCGGGCGGAACGGTGGGGGGAGAGGATCAGACGGGCCTGGACGGTCTCTTCGACGACGGTGTGCACGGCGGGGTCCCTTCGCTGGTGTGAGGCCTGTGACGGCTGTGGAGGGTGGGGTGGCCTCACCCGGATGAGAGACGGTCCGGGGGGTTCCGATTACCTGCCTTTCCCGGGTTTTCCGATGTGATGCGCGTCACGTCGCTTTCCGGCCGTGCGGGCCGCGCGCGGGCCACGCGCGGACCCGCCCCGGCCGCCCGTTCGGCGCCGGGCCCGGTAGGCTGGGTGGGTTGCCCGATCGCCGCCCGACCGCGGGACGGGGCTGCCAAACCGCCTCTGACCTGCGATGATCCCCCCTCGGAGACCGTGAGTACTGCCGCCGCCTCCTCGATGCCGCTCTTCTCCGACGCGGACGAGCCGCACGCGCCCGTCCGGCCGAGCGGCCATGCCGCGCCGACCTCCTCGCACCACCTGTCGCCGGCGTTCCCCGGCCGCGCCCCCTGGGGCACCGCCGGCAAGCTCCGGGCCTGGCAGCAGGGGGCGCTGGACAAGTACATCGAGAGCCAGCCCCGCGACTTCCTCGCCGTCGCCACCCCGGGCGCCGGTAAGACCACCTTCGCGCTGACGCTGGCCTCGTACCTGCTCCACAACCACCTGATCCAGCAGATCACCGTGGTCGCACCGACCGAGCACCTGAAGAAGCAGTGGGCCGAGGCCGCCGCGCGGATAGGCATCAAGCTGGACCCGGCCTACTCCTCCGGTCCGCTCTCCCGGGAGTACCACGGCATCGTGGTCACCTACGCGGGCATCGGCGTGAACCCGATGCTGCACCGCAACCGGACCGAGGCCCGCAAGACGCTGGTCATCATGGACGAGATCCACCACGCCGGTGACTCGAAGTCCTGGGGCGAGGCCTGCTTCGAGGCCTTCGAGCCGGCCGCCCGCCGGCTCGCGCTCACCGGGACGCCGTTCCGCTCGGACACCAACCCGATCCCGTTCGTCCAGTACGAGGCGGGCGGTGACGGCATCCGCAAGTCGGTCGCCGACTACACCTACGGCTACGGGCACGCGCTCGCCGACCACGTCGTCCGTCCGGTGATCTTCCTGTCGTACAGCGGCAACATGCGGTGGCGCACGAAGTCCGGCGACGAGCTGGAGGCCCGGCTCGGCGAGCCGATGACCAAGGACCTGATCGCCCAGGCGTGGCGGACCGCGCTGGCCCCGCAGGGCGAGTGGATCCCGGCCGTGCTCCAGGCCGCCGACCGGCGGCTGAGCGAGGTCCGCAAGGCGATCCCGGACGCCGGCGGCCTGGTGATCGCCACCGACCAGAACACCGCCCGCTCCTACGCCAAGATGCTGCGCGAGATCACCGGGGAGAAGGCCACCGTGGTGCTCTCCGACGAGGTGGAGGCGTCCAAGCGGATCTCCGACTACGCGGACGGTGACTCGCGCTGGATGGTCGCCGTCCGGATGGTGTCCGAGGGCGTCGACGTGCCGCGCCTGGCGGTCGGCGTCTACGCCACCTCGATCTCCACCCCGCTCTTCTTCGCGCAGGCCGTCGGACGTTTCGTGCGCGCCCGCAAGCGGGGCGAGACGGCCTCCGTCTTCCTGCCGACCATCCCGACGCTGCTGGGCTTCGCCAACGAGATGGAGCTCCAGCGCGACCACGTGCTGGACCGGCCGAAGAAGGAGGGCGAGGGCCTCTTCGACGAGGAGGACCGGCTGCTCGCCGAGGCCGAGCGGGCCAACGACGGTCCGGACGGCGCCGGTGGCGACGAGTTCTCGTACGAGGCGCTGGGCTCCGACGCGGTCTTCGACCGGGTGCTGTACAACGCCATGGAGTTCGGCATGCAGGCGCACCCGGGCAGCGAGGAGGAGGAGGACTACCTCGGTATCCCGGGCCTGCTGGAGCCGGACCAGGTGCAGATGCTGCTGCAGAAGCGCCAGCACCGGCAGATCCAGCGGAGCAAGAGCAAGCCGGCCGAGGAGGCCGACCTGCTGGAGCTGCCGGCCGAGCAGCGGCCCGTGGTGACGCACCAGGAACTCCGGGAACTGCGCAAGGAGTTGAACGCCCTCGTGGCGGCCTGGCACCACCGCACCAGTCAGCCGCACGGCACCATCCACAACGAGCTGCGCCGCCAGTGCGGTGGGCCGCTGACCGCGCAGGCGACCGTCAATCAGTTGAATGCGCGGATCGCCCAGATCCGGGAATGGGCCAAGTAGCCGCCCGTCAGGGACGTTCGGGGGCCGTCGGTACTCCGGCAGTGCTTCCTCGTCGCCTGCTCGGCGTCGAGGGAGTGCTGTGACCATAAGGTCATGTGACGTTCAGGTAGTCGCGAAGGATTCGTGGAGACAGTCGGTGTGATGATCGGCTAATGTTCCGCGTGCCGAACCGCCGTCGAGCTGTCGAAGCCGTGCGCCCACCCGTCCGTGGTCGCCGCCGAAGCCTCGGTGACATCGGTTCGCCGCACCTCACCGACCCGGCCCGCGACCCACCGTCGCGCCCGGGACTGCCTGTCTTCAAGGAGCACACCGAACGTGTCGTACCCCCCGCACCAGCAGCCCGAGCTCTCCGACAAGTCGAAGATCGTCGCCGGCATCCTGACGATCCTGCTCGGCAGCCTGGGCATCGGCCGCTTCTACACCGGTCACATCGGCATGGGCATCGCCCAGCTGCTGACCTGCGGCGGCCTCGGCGTCTGGTCGCTGATCGACGGCATCCTGTTCCTCACCAGCAACGACCGGACCGACGCCCAGGGCCGGCTGCTGCGCAGCTGACCCTTGCGCCCGTTCGCGAAGGTGCGTCGCCGCCCCGGCTCAGGCCGGGGCGGCTTCGCCGTTCCCGGAACCGCCGGCCGGGGGCGGGCCCGGCTGCGCACCGCCTGGCCGCCGGTCGCGGTGCTCGCCGGCGGTCTGGCCGGCGCCGCGTACCTCTGGTCGCGCAACCCCCACCTGCCGGGACAGGTCCTGCCGTTCTGCCCCTGGCGCAAGGTCACCGGCCTGGACTGCCCCGGCTGCGGCGGCACCCGGATGGCCTACGACCTGTTGCACGGTGACCTCGCCGCGGCCTGGCAGGACAACGCGGCGCTGCTGCTGTCGCTCCCGCTGGTCGCCGCGCTCTACCTGGTCTGGCTGCGGCACGGCCTGGCGGGGCGGCGCTGGCAGCCGCCGCTCGGCCGGCGCGGGACGGCGGTGCTGATCGGCGTGGCGACGGCCTGGACGGTCCTGCGCAACCTGTTCTGACCGGACGGCCGGACGGCCCGCCCCGTGGCGTCCGAGTGTCCGGACTTCGGAGTGTGGTCGAACTTGCGTCCCGGCGGGGTGGGCAAAATATGACCCTTTGTCCACGTTCGTCAAGGCCCGAACAATCGATCTTGACCGAATTTTGGACAACCACTTCCGCCGCCGCAATTCCTTCACTACCTTTCCCACACGCTCTCCCGCCGGGTGACCCCCGCGAGACGGGCGCGCAGGGCCCCAGGACGTCAAGGACGACACACCGCGGCCCGAGCGCGGCCACCCACCCTGCGCGCGACATTCGAGTCCCGGACCGGTCAGCCGATCCGCGACCCGCCGCGGAAAGGAATGCGCGTCGTGACTGCAGAGACCTCCCAAACCCTGGACCGAGGCGTCCGGGTCCTCAAACTCCTCGCCGACTCGGAACGCGGGCTCACCGTCACCGAGCTGGCGGCCCGGCTCGCCGTCAACCGGACCGTCGTCTACCGGCTGCTGGCCACCCTGGAACAGCACGGGCTGGTCCGCCGGGACATCGGAGGCCGGGCCCGGGTCGGGCTGGGCGTCCTGCGGCTCGCCCACCGCGTCCATCCGCTGCTGCGCGAGGCCGCGCTGCCCGCCCTGCGCAGCCTCGCCGAGGACCTCGGTGCCACCGCGCACCTCACCCTGGTGGACGGCAACGAGGCGCTGGCCGTGGCCGTGGTCGAGCCCAGCTGGACCGACTTCCACGTCGCCTACCGGACCGGACTGCGCCACCCGCTGGGCGAGAGCGCGGCCGGCCGGGCGATCCTGGAGGCGCGGGCCTTCCCGAGCCAGCGCCGGCCCGAGCAGGGGTTCGTCATCACCCGGGCGGAGGAGCAGTCCGGGGCTTCCGGCGCCGCCGCCGCGCTGCTGGGACTGAGCGGGATCGAGGGCAGCGTCGGCGTGGTGATGCTCAACGGACTCGTCCCGGAACGGGTCGGCCCGCGGGTGGTGGAGGCGGCCACCGAGGTCGCCGACGCACTGCGGTAGCGGACGCACGGCCGGGGAACGGGCCCGCCGGTCGTACCGCGCCCCGGGCCGGGCGGTCCGGCGGGCCGGCCGGGGGACCGTGTACGTGCCCGCCCGGCGGCCCCGGTGTGTTTGGATGCCTCTGTGTCCGACTCCAAGCTGCCCAAGGCCCTGACCGCCCCCCGGACCCGAGCGCTCGCGCTCTGCGGGGCGCTGGTCGCCGCACTGTTCGGCGTGGCCGCCTTCGTTCCGCTGCCGTACACGCTGACCTGGCCGGGCGTGACCGCGGACACCCTCGGCAGCTATCAGGACCGGCCGGTGCTGACCGTCACCGGGGCGCCGGTCCGGAACACCCGGGGGCAGCTGCGGATGGTGACCATCTCGGCGACCAACCCGGGGGAGCGGGCCACCCTCTGGCGTTCGCTCCAGGCCTGGTTCGACCAGGAGGAGGCCGTCCGGCCGACCGACACCGTCTACCCGCAGGGCGACCCGGCCAAGGCGGAGGAGGTGACGGCCCAGCAGATGGCGCAGTCGCAGGACAGCGCCACCGCGGCCGCCCTCTCCTACCTCCACCTCTCACCCGACCAGGTGAAGGTGAAGGTCGACCTCGGCGACATCGGCGGCCCGAGCGCGGGCCAGATGCTGGCGCTCGGGATCGTCGACAAGCTCGCGGGGGACGGCAAGGGCGGCGACCTCACGGGCGGGCTGACCGTCGCGGGCACGGGGACCATCGACGACCAGGGGACGATCGGGGCCGTGGGCGGTGTCCCGCTCAAGACGCAGGCGGCCGCGCGGGACGGCGCGACGGTGTTCCTGCTGCCCAAGGACGAGTGCGCGGACGCGAAGGTGAACACGCCCGACGGGCTGCGGCTGGTGCCGGTGGGGACGCTGGCGGAGGCGGTCTCGGCGCTGGACGCGCTGCGGACGGGCGGGACCGTCCCCGGCTGCTGAGGGCGGGCGCGTCCGGTCGGTGGTGTGTCCGGCGGGCGGTGCGTCCGGTCGGCGGTGCGTCCGGCGGGCAGTGCGTCCGGCGGGAATCCCGGCGCCCGGTGATCGGCGCCCCCGGCTCCGGGCCGGGGCCGATCACTCCGCCGCGGCCTGGTCGACCAGCGGGAGGATCCGGTACGGCACCGGGTTCTCCAGCGCGATCGCCGTCGAGGACCGGACGATCCCGTCGAACCCCACCACCCGGTCGATCACCCGCTGCAGATCGGCGTTGGACCGGGCCACGATCCGCACCATCATGTCGCCGTGGCCGGTGATGGTGTGCAGTTCCAGGACCTCCGGCACCGACGCCAGGTGCCTGCGCACGTCGGCGCCCTGGCCCTGGGAGATCTCCAGGGTCGCGAAGGCCGTCACCGGGTAGCCCAGGGCCGCCGGGTCCACCTCGGGACCGAACCCGCCGATCACGCCCCGCGCCTGGAGCCGGTCCAGTCGTGCCTGCACCGTGCCGCGCGCGACCTGGAGCCGGCGCGAGCACTCCAGCACCCCGATCCGGGGTTCCTCGGCGAGCAGCCGGATCAGCCGGCCGTCCAGCGCGTCGATCGCGTCGTTGGTGCTCCCGGCCGTACCACCGGGCAGGGCGCCCGAGGGGCCGCCGGTCGGATTGCCGAGGACACTGCCGCCGGGGGCGCCGGGCGGGCCGCCGGCCGGGCTGCCCGCAGGGGCGCCGGAGGGGGCGCCGGTCGGGCCGGAATGTCCTTGACCGACGGGCGAGTTGGACGATCCGGGGGAGCCGGGCGCATGGGCGGGGGGCATCGCGGGCTCCGTCCTCCGGTGGGCATTCTGTACAGCGGTCCGGTCGATTCTCCCGCCCCGGAGCACACCTTGACCAGGAGGAAACGGAACAGTTGCGTGGAGGTCGACTCGGCGCCACCCTCCAGCCACAACCCCGTGAGCCGGTCCCCGTACCGGCGGACGGGACCGTCAACCGTGGTCCGTACACCTACCGGGAGGGCCGACATGACCGACACCGCCATCGAACCCGTGCTGCTCACCGCCGGCCTGGGAGAGCCCGAGCTCCTCCCCATGGGCCATGCCGACGCGGTGGTCTTCGCGGTCGGCGACGCCGAGCGGGCGGCCCGCCGGTACGCCGTCGCGCTCGGCCTCCGCTGTACGGCCTACGCAGGACCCGAGACCGGCGAGCCGGAGACCGTCTCCTACGTCCTGCGGGCACCCGGGACGCGGTTCGTGCTCACCTCCCTCGTCCAGGTGATCGGCCCGCGCGGCCGGGAACTGGCCGGGTACCTGGCCCGGCACGGCGACGGCGTCGTCGACCTCGCGGTCTCCGTGCCGGACGTCTGTTACGCGTACGACTTCGCCGTCGACCGGGGCGCGGCCTCGCTGGCCGAGCCCTACGAGGTGCGGGACGCGTACGGCACGGTGGTGCTCGCCGCGATCGGTGTGCCCGGCGGAACCCGGCACACCCTGGTCGACCGGTCCCGGTACGCCGGCCCGTACCTGCCCGGCTACGTCCCCTTCGACCGGTGGTGACGGCCGCCGGGGCACCCGCGGTCAGCGGGTGACGGTGTCGACCACCGGCGGGTGGCCGTTCCAGTAGACGAACACCGAATTGGCCTGGTCGTCCTTGGTGAAGTCCACCCGGATCCACTGCGGGCCGTTCCAGACCTGCATCTTCCACCCCTGGTCCGGCGCGGCGGAGATCAGCGAGGCGTTGTCCGTCTTGAGGTCCAGGGCGACCTTGCCGCCCGGGACGAGATAGCTGCGCACGGAGGACGTGGTGGAGGTGACCGGCGAGGGTCGGTGCGGGGACGGAGCGGCGGCGGAGGGGGCCGCGGGCGTCGCCGGGGGCGACGGCGCCACGGGGGCGGTGGGCCGCGGGGAGCTCGCCGACGCGGTCGGCGGCGCCGCGGGCGACTCCGACCGGGTCGCCGACTGCTGCTGCGTCACCGTGAGCGTCGGCGTGGGTCTCGCCCCGTCGGCCGACGCCGGGGACGGCAACGGCAGTGCGGTGGGCTGTTCGAAGGCGGCGCCGGTCAGCACCGCGTGCACGCCGAACCAGGACAGCGCCACCGCCGCCCCGGTGGCCGCCGCCCAGGCGCCGAGCTGTACCAGTCCGTTCCGCATCGTGCGCACATCCTGCCGTACTCGCGGGCCGGGCAGACGGGCGCCCCGGTACTTAGGCAGGGAACTTGCACAAACCCCCGGCGGCCCGGCCGAACCGGTGCCGACCTGGCCGGCGGTCCCGTCCGGAGCCACCCCGAGGTACAGACCATTCGGGGGCGATGGCGTACCGTGCAGCCCCATGGCAACAGTGCTCGTGGTCGAGGACGACCCCTTCGTGCGATCCGCCCTCATCCGCCACCTGTCCGACACCGGCCACGCGGTTCGCAGCGTGGGCACGGCACTTGAGGCATTGCGCGAGGTCGCCCAGGTCGGCTGTGACCTGGTGATCCTCGATCTCGGACTGCCGGACCTGGACGGCAGCGAGGCCCTCAAGATGATCCGTGGACTGACCAACGTCCCGGTGATCATCTCCACCGCCCGCGACGACGAGGCCGAGATCGTCCGGCTGCTCAACGACGGCGCCGACGACTACCTGGTGAAGCCGTTCTCCGGGGAACACCTCAGCGCCCGGATGGCCGCCGTGCTGCGCCGGCTCGGCGGCGGCGCGGCGCCGGTCAGCCAGGTGCTGCGGGTCGGCGGGCTGGCCATCGACCTCCAGCGCCGGGAGGCCTCGCTGGACGGCAGACCGCTCGACCTGACCCGCCGGGAGTTCGACCTGCTGGCCTTCCTCGCCGCCAGGCCCGGCGTGGTCGTGCCGCGCAAGGAGATCCTGGCCGAGGTGTGGCGGCAGACCTACGGCGGGGACCAGACCATCGACGTGCACCTCTCGTGGCTGCGGCGCAAGCTCGGCGAGACCGCGTCCAGTCCCCGTTACCTGCACACCGTGCGCGGCGTCGGGGTCCGGCTGGAGGCCGCCGGGCACCCCGCCGGGCCCGGGCCCGTCCCCGGGGAGCGCCGGACATGAGGAGGTTCGGACACTCGCTGCGCTGGGCCCTGATCAAGGCCGCCGTGGCCGGGACCACCATGGTCGCGCTGGCCTTCCTCATCCCGCTCGGCCTGATGGTCCAGCAGACCGCCCGGGACCGGGCGTTCACCGCGGCCGAGCGGCAGGCGGCGGCGCTCGGTCCGGCGCTCGCCATCACCACCGACCAGGACGCCATAGCCCGGGCGGTGGCCTCCACCGACGCGGGTGCGCAGGGGCGGATGGCCGTGCACCTGCCGCCGCCCGAGGGGTCGGGGACCAAGGCGTCCACGGGGTCGGGTGCGACCGCCGGTTCGACGGGCGGTCCGTCAGGCGGAGTTTCGGGCCCGGCGTCCGCCGGTGCGGGCAGCGGCGGCCCGGGCGCGGTCGCGAGCGGGTCGGCTGCGAGCGGGGTGGCCGCGAGCGGGGTGGCCGCGGCGCAGGCCGGGCCGGGTCCCGCGCCGGTGGGGTCCGGGGCGGTGGGCTCCGGGGCGGCCGGGCCCGGGCCGTCGGCCGGTGCGACCATCGGCGAGGTCCGCGCCCTGGACGCCGACGTGACCACCGCGGGCGTCCAGGGACGTTCGTTCACCGTCGAGGTCCCGGGCGGGTACGCGCTGCTCCAGCCGGTCGCGGTGGACACCGTTCGGACCGCCGTGGTCGAGGTGTTCGTGGCCGACGGCGACCTCACCCGGGGTGTCTCGACCGCCTGGCAGGTGCTCTCCGGGGTCGCGCTGGCCCTGGTCGCCATCTCGGTCCTGGTCGCCGACCGGATGGGTGCGCGGATCGTCGCCTCCGCCCGCCGGCTGGCCGCCGCCGCCCGCTCGTTGGGCTCCGGGAACCTCACCGTCCGGGTGCCGGTGGAGGGCAAGCAGGCCGCGGGCAGCCCCGAGGAGCTGCGCGAGGCCGCCCACGCGTTCAACGCGATGGCCGACCGTGTCGTGCAACTCCTGGCAGCCGAGCGCGAGTTGGCCGCAGACCTGTCGCACCGGCTGCGTACCCCGCTGACCGTGCTGCGGCTCAACGCGGCCTCGCTCGGCGAAGGGGACGCGGCGGACGCCACCCGGCACGCCGTCTCCCAGCTGGAGCGCGAGGTCGACCAGATCATCCGGTCGGCCCGGCGGGCGCCGGAGGACGCGCCCGTCGTCCTGGTCGGCTGCGACGCCGCCGAGGTGATCCGGGAGCGGGTCGGCTTCTGGTCCGCACTCGCCGAGGACGAGGGCCGCCGCTGGCAGCTGGCGGGCGCCGAGCGGGAGACGCCCGTCCCGGTCCAGCGCGGGGACCTCGCCGCCGCCGTCGACGCGCTGCTCGGCAACGTCTTCCGGCACACGGCGATCGGCACCGCCTTCTCGGTGGACGTGCTGGCCACCGAGAGCTCGGTGATCGTGCTGGTCGGCGACGCCGGTCCCGGTTTCACCGACCCGGCCGCCGCCCTGAAGCGCGGTGAGGGCCACGGTGGCGAGGGCTCCACGGGTCTGGGCCTGGACATCGTCCGCAAGCTCGCCGAGGCCACCGGGGGCGACCTCGCGCTCGGCAGCTCGTCGGTGCTCGGCGGCGCCGAGATCCGGCTCAGGCTGCAGAGCCGGCAGGACGGCACCGTGCCGGCACGGACCGGGCGGACCAGCCGGCGTCGCAGCCGCGGGGCGCTGTTCTCGCGCTGATCGCCCGCGCGATGACTTGGCGAAAGGTTTCGGCACCGGTGCGGTGAGACGTCCGCTCCTCTTTCTTAAGCGCACCGTAAGAGAGCTCTACCCCTGGCTCAGCAGGCGGGTTTCGGCCATCCGGCGCCGCTAGCGTCGTCCGCGCCGGTCATCCGACCGTGCCGGTCACCCTCGACCGAGCCGGGTCACGCTCGCCCGCGACGGGTCCACGCACCCACGCGTCCGGCGGACACCCGTGACCCCACCCGGTCCCCACCTGCCTGCCGCGGAGGTACGCCCCCATGACGACCCAGCAGCCCGACCGCCGTCCAGGACGCCGCCGTCGCAGCCGCAAGGGAGCGGTCCTCGCCGCCTCGGCGGTCGCCGCGGCCCTGGTCGCCGGGGGCGTCGTCGTCCTCGCCTCCTCGGCCAGCGCCGCCTCGCTCGGCGCCGTCTACAGCCGCACCAGCAGCTGGGACGCCGGCTACACCGGCCAGTACCTGGTCACCAACCCGGACAGCAGCGCCATCGAGGACTGGACGCTCACCTTCGACCTGCCGGCCGGGGCGAAGATCGACTCGCTCTGGAACGCCGCGTTCACGGTCGAGGGCCAGCACGTCACCGTCAAGCCGGAGTCGTGGAGCAAGCGGCTGGATCCGGGCAAGAGCATCGTGATCGGCTTCGTCGCCCAGGGCGCCGGCGCCGCGCAGGGCGAACCGGGCAACTGCCTGATCAACAAGGTCTCCTGCAAGGCCGGTGACGGGACGGCGCCCACTCCGTCGGGGCGCCCGACCTCCACCGCCTCCGCCACGGCGTCGGCCACCCCGTCGGCCACCGCGTCTGCGTCGGCGTCCGCCTCTGCCTCGGCTTCGGCGAGCGCCTCGGCCTCGGCCACCGCGACCAAGCCCGGCACGCCGAGCCCGACCGCCACCACGACCAGGCCCACCACCCCGGCGCCGACGCCCACCGCGACCGCGACCACGCCGGTCCCGACGCCCACCGCCACCGCGACGGACACCCCCGTCCCGGTCACCGGCGCCGGCTTCGCCCCGTACGTGGACACCTCGCTGTACCCGCCCTACGACCTGGTCGCCACCGCCAAGGCCACCGGCGTCAAGAACTTCAACCTGGCCTTCGTGGTCTCCGGCGGCGGCTGCACCCCGAAGTGGGGCGGCGTCAGCGACCTCGCCGCCGACGCCGTGGCCGCCCAGATCGGCGCCCTGCGCGCCCTCGGCGGCGACGTCCGGGTCTCCTTCGGCGGTGCCAACGGCAGCGAGCTGGCCCTCGCCTGCTCCTCCACGGCCGACCTGACCGCCGTCTACCAGAAGACCGTGGACACCTTCGGCCTCACCAAGGTCGACTTCGACGTCGAGGGCGGCGCGATCGCCAACGCCGCCGCCAACACCCGCCGCGCCCAGGCCATCGCCCAGCTGCAGAAGAACGCCGCCGCCAAGGGCAAGGCCCTGGACGTCTCCTTCACCCTGCCCGCACTCCCCTCCGGCCTGACCCAGGAGGGCGTCAACCTGGTCGCCGACGCCAAGAACAACGGCGTGGCGATCGGCGCGGTCAACATCATGGCGATGGACTTCGGTGACGGCGTCGCCCCGAACCCGCAGGGCCAGATGGGCAAGTACGCCATCGCCGCGGCCACCGCCACCCAGGCCCAGGTCAAGAGCGTGCTCGGCCTCGACGACGCCGCCGCCTGGCGCAAGGTCGCGGTCACCCCGATGATCGGCGTCAACGACGTGGCCAGCGAGATCTTCACCGTCGCCGACGCCAAGCAGCTCGCCGAGTTCGCCAAGTCCAAGCACCTCGCCTGGCTGGCGATGTGGTCCGGCACTCGCGACAAGGCCTGCGAGGGCGGGGCCAAGGCCTACGCCGACGCCAGCTGCAGCTCGATCGTCCAGCAGCCGCTGGACTTCACCCGGGCCCTCGGCGCCTACACCGGCTGACCTCGCCGGGTACCGGTCCGGTACCCGCCCCCCGGCTCCGGCCGGCCGCGCCCCGACCGCAACAGGGCACGGCCGGCCGGCACCATCGTCACTCCCCGTCACCGTTCGCGGCCGGGTCCGGTCGACGGGCATCGGGTATCGTCGCTGGTTGGCCGAACGGTGGACGGAGCGAACAGTGACAGCGGTGCAAGACGAGCGCAGCGCGGTGCGAACCGTACCGGAGCAGGCGCCCGCCCCCCTGTCGGATCGGCTGCGGACCGCCCTCGGCGCGCCCGCCCGCGCCCTGCGCGAGGCCCCGCGCCGGCCGCTGCTGGCCGTCTCCGCACTGGCGCTGTTCTCCCTGATGGCCTACGCGGTCGTCCGGCACTTCGCCCACACCTCGATGGTGGACATGATCGTCTACCGGGCCGAGGGCGCGGCCGTCGCCAACGGCGACGACCTCTACGGGCTGCGCGTCACCCAGTGGAACCTGCCGGCCACCTACCCGCCGTTCGCCGCGATGCTCTTCGTGCCGACGACCTGGTTCCCGGTGCCGTTCCTGCGGGTCGCGATCACGCTCGGCAACCTCGGACTGCTCGCCCTGTTCACCCACCTGTCCTTCAAACTGGTGGGCTGGCCGCGCCGCGAGCTGCGCGCGATCGGCGTGATCCTGGTCACCGGCGCCGGCGTCTGGCTCGAACCCGTCTACACCACGCTGCGCTACGGCCAGATCAACCTCGCCCTCGCCTGCCTGATCCTCTGGGACCTCACCCGGCCCGACGGGCGGCGCAGCAAGGGCATCGCCATCGGCATCGCCGCAGGGATCAAGCTCACCCCCGGGCTGTTCGCCGTCTACCTGCTGATCACCGGCCGGGTCCGCGCCGCCTTCGTCGCCGGCGCGACCTTCCTCGGCACCTTCCTGATCGGTGCCCTGTTCCTGCCCGACGCGACCTGGGGCTTCTGGACCAAGTACCTCTACGACTCCTCGCGGGTCGGCAAGACCGAGATCGTCGACAACCAGGCGCTGAGCGGCGCCGTCGCCCGTCTCCTGCACACCGCCGAGCCGGGTGCGGTGGGCACGCTGGCCTCAGCCGCCGTCGCGGTGGCCGGTCTCGGGATCGCCGCCTGGGCCGCGAACAGCACCCGCTGGCTGCCGCGCGCCGAGGCGTGGGGCGTCTGCTGCGCCGCCGTCACCGCGGTACTGATCTCGCCGATCAGCTGGACCCACCACTGGGTCTGGTGCGTGCCGATGATCGTCCTGCTCGGCTGCGAGGCGGCGGTCGAACACGGCCGTCCGGCCGCCGTCCGGAAGGTTCGCTGGCGGGCCGCCTTCTGGGCCACGCTGGTCGCCTTCGTGTCCTTCGCGATGTGGGCCGCCAAACCGCAGGGCGCGCTGGTGCTGGAGCTCTCGCCGCTCCGCCAGATCCCGACCTCGGTCTACCCGCTGGTCGGGATCTGCTTCCTGCTGGCCGCCGCGCTACGCATAAGGGCCCGGCGGCTGGCCGCCGGCGCGCCGCTCGTGGCGCTGCCCGGCCAGCGGGGCGGCGACCGGCCGGATCCCGCGCGCGAACGTCAGCAGGCCCCCGCGGCCAGCTGAGTCGCCGGCTGCCGCCGGTCCGCCGGGGGCGACCGGGCCGCTGCGCGCGGTCGGGCTGTCCGGGGCGGTCCGGGTGTCCGGGGCGGTCGAGGTGTTCGGGGCGGTCGAGGTGTTCGGGGTCGTCGGGGTGCTCGGGGTCGTCGCGCTGTTCGGGGCGGGCCCGGGCCGGTGCGCGCGGGCCGTGCGGCTCACGCGAGCAGCTCGGCCAGTGAACCGTCCATGTCGAGCGCGGCCATCTCGCTGCCCGGCGGCACCAGCCGGTGCGCCCGCTCCAGCCAGGCGGCCACCGCCGGCAGCGGCGCCTCCAGCAGTGCGTCCCCGGCCGGCGAGCTCAGCGCCATGCAGAGCACGCTGCGCCGGCCCGAGCGGGTCGGCCAGATCCGGACGTCCCCCTGCCCGCAGGGCCGGAAGGTGCCCTCCACCAGCAGCTCCCGCGCGAACACCCAGGTGACCGGCGAGCCGGTGTCCAGGTGGAAGGTGATGTAGACGGCGTACGGGTCGTGGCTGCCGTAGGAAAGCCGGGCCGGGACGGGGACGCTGTGCTCGGGGGAGAGCACCAGGTTGAGTTCCAGTTCGTGCTCGACCACGCTCGTCGGGCGCTCCATGATCGGTTTCCTCTCTGCCTGCGCTTCATGCCCGGTATCGGGCCCTGTGACCTTGGAGAGCGCGGTCCGGGAGCGCTCTTACACGTGTTTTCGAGATTTCTTGACGGGGGCCCTCGGTGAGGGTTCGGAGCCGCGACCGGGGTGGGGGGTTCGGGGCGGGCGTCGGGGAGTGGTGAACGCGGAGAGAGCGGGCGCGCGCTCCGGCGTTCGCGCCGTCTTCCTTACCGCGGGCGGGCCGGGGCTGTCCGGTGAACGGCCAACTTCACACCCCGGGTCCGCCGAGGCACTACCCTTGGTGACTGTCCGGCGACTGTCCGCCCACCCGCCGACGCCCCCTCGCGCGCGCCGCCACCGCCGCCACCCGGTGCCGCCCGAGCCACCGTCGCGCGCACCCCTCGCCGGGCGAGCCGCATCGGCCCTGCCAGGAAAGAAGACCCCCATGACGGACCGGCCTCTCGCGGGCGGCAGCACGGAGACGGCCGCGGGCCCCGCGCCGGGCTACTACCCCGACCCCTCCGTGCCCGGTTTCGTCCGCTACTGGGGCGGCACCTCCTGGGTGCCCGGCACGACTCGGCCCGCCCCGGCGGCGGGCGAGGTGCTGGAACCGCCCCGGTACGCGACCCGGCGGTCCGGTGCGGCGGCCGGGGTGGGCGCGCGGTACATGCCGCCGCCGACGGCCGTCGAACCGGCCGCCGACCCGGTCGGGGAGGCTGCGGCGGACTCGGTTTCGGTGCCGACGTCGGAGCCGGTGTTGATTTCGGAGTCGGCGCCGGTCTCGCCCGGGGACACCGGGCCCGTGTACCTGGACGAGACGTCGGGCGGCGCCTCGTTCACCTTCTCGGTGCCGGAGGGCGGGCCGGTGTTCCGGACCGGCGTCGGGTCGGCCCACGCGGCGGCGGCAGACGTGGGGCCGGACCCGATCGTGGAGCCGGCCAGCGAGGGCATGCTCGGGGCGGTCCCGGAACCCCGGCCGCAGGGGGCGGTCCCCGTCGCGGCGCCCGGTTCCGTCGCGGCGGTGGAGCCGCCCGACCGGCAGCCGGCCCCCCGGGCACCGCGCGGCCCGATGGAGCAGGGCGCCGCACCGCGCTGGGTCTCCTGGGGGGTGGTTCCCGGAGTGGAGGCGCCTGCCGGGGCGGCCGTTCCGGCGCCGGTGGAGAAGCCGGTGCCGCTCCGGGCCTCGGCCCCGGCGGGCGCTCCGGTGGCCGCCCAGGTGGCCGCCCCGACGTCCGCCCCGGTGGAGGGGGAGGCGGTGACGGCGACGGCGTCGGCCGGGCCGGAGGAGGCGCCGCTGACCGGGCCCACGCGGTCCGCCCGGCCTGCCGCTCCCGTTCCCGCTGCTCCTGTGCCGGTCGCCACCCGTCCGTCCGCGTCCCGCTCCTCGGGGAGTGCGTCGGCCCCGCCCCGATCGTCCGCGCCCCGATCGTCCGGGACCCGGGCGGCGGGGACCCGGCGCCGGACGATCAGGCCCGCGCCGCAGCCGGCCGGGCCCGGCCGGCGGCTCGCCGCCCGGCTGGTGGACACCGCCGTCCTGGCCGTCGTCGCCACCGCCGCCGGGATCCCGCTCGGCACGTCCGTCGCGGACCACCTCCAGGAGAAGCTCGCCCAGGCGAGGATGGCCAGCCGGCTCACGCGCCGTCAGGTCGACGTCTGGATGCTGGACGGCGTGGTGGTCGGCAAGGTCGCCGTCCTGATCGGCATCCTCCTCTTCGTCGGCCTGCTCTACGAGGTCCTGCCGACCGCCCGCACCGGCCAGACCTTCGGCAAACGGCTGGCCCGGATCCGGGTGATCGACGCTGCCGCGGCCGTTCCTGCCGCCGCTCCGTCCGCCGCCTCGTCCGCCGCCCGCGCCCGGTTGGGCCTCGGCCGGTCGCTGGTGCGATGGCTCGTCAGGCAGGTTTCGACGCTGCTGCTGGTCGGCCTGGTCTGGCCGCTGTTCGACCGCCCCGCCCGGCGCGGCTGGCACGACCGGGCGGCCCGTACCCGCGTGGTCCGGCTCTGACCCGGGTCCGCCCGAGAGTCAGGTCGGACAAAACCGACCAAATATCCCAAGTTCATAGAATGTGTGATGTTCTACTCGGGGGATGAGCACCCACGACCCCTCAGGCCCCGAGCCGGAGGGGGGCGGCCAGCCCTCCTTCGACAAGAAGCCCCCGCAGCAGGGCGGCGGCACGCCGGAAGGTACGCCGTCGGACCCGTACGGCACCCCGCCGCCGTCCGGCACCCCCTCCGACCGCCCCGGCGCGTACGGCGGCACCTACGGCGGCTCGCCGTACGGACAGGGACAGCCCCCGCCCGGCCGGTCGCCCTACGACCAGCCCCCGCCCGGCCACGGTCCCGCCGGCCACGGCACACCCGGCGCCGGCCCCGTCCCGGGGATGCCGCCGCTCGGCAGCTGGCCCAACCGGATCCTCGCCCAGCTGATCGACTACCTGCTGGTGCAGGCCGTGGCCGTCCTGCTGGTGCTGCCCTTCGCCAGCCTCTCCGACAGCTCCGGCTCCGCCGGTGCCTTCTGGGTCGCCTGCGCCATCTACCTCGTCTACGACGGGGTGATGCTCGGCCGGGACGGCCAGACCCTCGGCAAGAAGGCCATGAAGATCCGGGTCGCCATGCTGATCGACGGCAGCCCGCCGACCCAGTCCGCCGCCTGGACCCGGGCCGCGGTCTTCATCCTGCCCGCCGTCCTCTGCTGCGCCTGGCTCTGGTGGCTGATCGACGGCATGTTCGGCGTCTTCGACAAGCCCTACCGCCAGTGCATCCACGACAAGGCCGCCAAGACCGTGGTGGTCTCCACCGTCTGAGCCCCGCACCCGTCTGAGCCCCGCCGCGCGACCGCCCGGCCGCTCGAACCCGCACCTCGCACCCCGGAACGCCCGGTACGCCCGGAACGCCCGGTACGCCCGGTGGCGCCGCCTCAGCGCTGCCGGGCGTAGCCGTGCCCGGCAGCCGCCCGGTCCGCACGACCGGCGGCGGCCCGCAGCGACAGCACCGTCACCAACGTGCCGAGGGCGAGCGAGAAGACCACCACCACCGCCACCTCCGGCACCTCCTCGGCACCGGTGGCGGCCAGCAGCGCCACGGTGGCGGCGACGACGGTGAACACACCGAGGACGAACTGGGCCGGAGTCGGGCGGCGCGGCATGGCGGAGTCCTTCGCACGTCGGGGGGAACGAGCGGGTCGCACCGGAAGCCAGAAGGCCCGCCCGGAAGGGGAGTTCGGGAGGGCCGGCCGATCCTCCGGCATTCCGACCAGGCTAACCCGCCCCACCCGGGGCACAGGGGGCGCACGGGCTCACCCCGGGGTCGTCCGCCCCGCTGGATACGGTGGGCCCGTCCCGCTCGCTCCGTGCGACCGACCGATCCGCTCCGTACTCCCAGGGGGAACCGCCGTGCCCATCCCCGCCGACTGGCCGACCACCGAGGCCCAGGCGCTCGCCGAACAGGAGCGGCTGCGCCCGCTCGTCCAGCCCTACGGTGCCGCCGACGCCCCTGGCCCGGCCGGCGCCGACGACCGGCTCATCGCGGGCGTCGACGTCGCCTACGACGACGAGCGCGACCTCGTCGTCGCAGCCGCCGTCGTCCTCGACCGCACCACCCTCGACGTCGTCGAGGAGACCACCGCCACCGGCCGGATCGCCTTCCCCTACATCCCCGGCCTGCTCGCCTTCCGCGAACTCCCCGCCGTCCTCGACGCCCTCACCGCCCTCACCCACCGACCCGGCACCGTCGTCTGCGACGGCTACGGCCTCGCGCACCCGCGCCGCCTCGGCCTCGCCAGCCACCTCGGCGTCCTCACCGGCCTGCGCACCCTCGGCGTCGCCAAGACCCCGTTCACCTTCGACCACCGGGACCCCGGCCCCGCCCGCGGCGACTCGACCCCGCTCACCGATCCGGCCACCGGCGAGGAGGTCGGGCGGGCCCTCCGCACCCGCCCCGGCGTCAAACCCGTCTTCGTCTCCGTCGGCCACCGCATCGGCCTCGCCGAAGCCGTCGACACCACCCTCGCGCTGGCCCCCCGCTACCGGCTCCCCGAGACCACCCGCCACGCCGACTCGCTCTGCCGCCGCGCCCTCACCGCAAGGCAGCAGGCGCACGTCAGTTGACGGACCGCCAGACGCGTCCGGACGTTCCGCCGAGGACCGTTCTGCTCGCCCGGACCGTGTGTTAGACATGACCCACCGGCCGCCACCCCACGGCGCCGCCGCACCAGCACCGCGCACGACACACCGGACGGACGCACGGGGGAGGCGCCGCACGTGGCAACGGGAACCGGAACGGGCACCGGGTCGACAGGCGGGGGCGGACGCGGCTACCGCGTCGAGGTCGAACAGCTGCGCGCCTTCGCCGCCCAGGTGCGGCTGCTGCTGGCCGAGTTCCAGCACCACGCCGACGGCACCACGACACACGGACGCAGCGGCATCGGCCGGAACGCCCTCGGCACCTTCGCCGAGGCCACCGACCTGCACGGCCGCTACCAGACCATGCGGGACGGCCTGCGCGACGTGCTCGACCAGCTCCAGGACGCGGTCGACGAGGCCCAGAAGAAGGCCGAACTCACCGCCACCAACTACGAGGAGCAGGAACGCCGCACCCGGAACAAGCTGAAGCTCGGCGACGACGGCTGGTCCGTCGCCAACCCCTCCGCCACCAGCGCCGCCGCCTACGCCCGGACCGTGGCCCCCGCCCGGCACGACGACGGAAAGGGCGTCCGGTGAAGTACACGGACTTCAGGCACTACAGCCACGCCGAACTCCGCACGATGGCCCAGGCCCTCAACCCGGGCGAGGTCATGGCCGCCGCCGACCCCTGGCGCCGCGCCGCCGACACCCTCAAAGCCATCCGCACCACCCTCACCCGCGCCAGCACCGAGGCCGCCACCTCCTGGGAAGGCACCACCAGCGACGCCTTCCACGCCCGCATGCTCCACCTCGCCGCCACCATCAACAACGCCGCCTCCTACGCCAACGACGCCGCCATCACCCTCAAGGCCGTCTCCGAGGCCATCGCCAAGGCCAAACGCGACATGCCGGAGGAACCCGGCGGCTGGGACCAGCTGACCGACGGCGTCGGCGACACCTTCTCCGCCCTCTTCGGCGCCGACGACGAGGACAGCCGCACCGCCCTCGCCGACCAGCGGAAACTCGAAGCCGCCACCGTCATGCAGACCCTCGCCATGCACTACCGCACAGCCGCCCCGATGCTGAAGCCCCCACAGCCGATGGGCGCGCCGACGAAGGGCAAGAGTAATGAGCGTGACGACGCCACAGGGATCGTTTCCGATGAATCGAGTGGGTTTACGGCGCTGGGAGGGGTATTCGGCGGCACCGGGCTGGGTGGGGCGACTATCGGCAGCCGTCCGGTCGGAAGCGCAGAGTTCGGGAATCGCTATGCTCGGGTGAACCCAGGTCAGGGACCGGACCCAGGATCGATGGCAGGTTCGCAGGTGGTCTCTGGGGCAGTAGCAAGACCCCTAACAGGGCCAGAGGTCGTGCCGGCGCCGTCGGATCCTGGAGTCAAGGGTGGAGTGCCAATTCCGCCACCTACCGCTACAGGCTCGCCCAACTTTGGGGCTGGAACCGCTATTGACGGTGTCAGCCTCCCCCAATCGCGGCCAGCCACGCACTCCAGCGACGCGACGGGGCCATTGAGCACCAGCCAGCCAAACTCTGGCTTTTCTGTAGGTGCAGGGAGTACCGCTTCGCCCGGCGGAGTCGGCAGATCGGTTCATCAGCCCGAAGTTCCGGGGTCGGGTCGCATGTCAGGCCCTATCGGCGACCGGGGCACGCCGATCCGGCCCGAAGAGCACGGAGCCGGCAGCGGGCGTGGTCCCGCCGGTGCTCGCGGTGTCGCCGCCTTCGGTGCTGACGGCTTTCCGGGGGGCCGTGTGGTTTCAGAAGGCCGGGGTTCTTCGGCTGCTGATGCACGAGGGGCCGGGACGGTCGTAGGGGTGGGGGATCGATCCGGTCCTGGATCCGCTGGCAAGAAGGCTCTACCAGAGGGGGGCTCAGGGGTGGGAGTCTCCTTCAATCGGGTTCGGACCGAGCCTGTGGCGGGCCTGTCGATGCCTTCAGGCCCGATGGTTCCGCTGGGTAGCGCACAACGGCGGAGGAAAGACGAGGCGGCGGGGTCTGGGCGTCCCGCGTACCTGGTCGAAGATGGCGAAACCTGGGCACCGGAGGAATACGTCAACCCGCCCGTGGTGAAGTGACCGTCGACCTTCAGGCTGACTAGCCGACAGTGCTTCTTGTAGCTGGCAGAACCGTGGACAACCGCTGAGAGTGGAGTGACTGGGCTTGAGGACTTGGCGGCTCAGGTGCGGCACGGTTGGGCTGCTGGCAACGGGGCTCCTCGCGGCCTCGAACGGCGGACCGGCTATGGCGGACAACATCAGGGATTCACAGTGGACGCTTGTCGGCTACCAGGCCGATTCAGCGGTCTGGCCGGTCTCGCAGGGCGAGGGCGTAATCGTCGCAGTCATCGACAGCGGTGTGCTGAAAGAGCACGTCGATCTGATCGGGCAGGTTTTGCCTGGGGCCGATTTCTCAGGAGAGAACACCGACGGCACGGTGGACGGCAGTGGCCATGGAACGGGAATGGCAAGCCTCATTGCCGGACATGGCCATGGCAGCAAGGCCGGGGTCATGGGGCTGGCGCCGAAGGCGAAGGTTCTTCCGATTCGACTCAAGTGGGACGAGGGTGACCCGGCCTTGACCCAGGGAGTGGCCAAAGCCATCAGGTTTGCGGTAGACCACGGCGCCAAGGTTGTGAATATGTCGATTGGCGGCTTCGAGGGAGACGATCCGGACACGCGCGCGGCCGTGAAGTATGCCATCGACAAGGACGTGGTTCTGGTGGCGGCCACAGGAAACGGTGGTGATCGGGTTGAGCCGGTTGAATACCCGGCGGCCTTTCCCGGCGTCGTGGCGGTCGGCGCAGTGGACCGCAACGGTCTTCTCTGGGGGAAATCGACGTACGGGCCAGAAACCACGCTGGTTGCACCGGGTGCCGAGGTCCCGCGAGCGAGTGCGACCTCCTCGGCGGGATATGCGATCGCCAATGGCACGTCCGACTCCACCGCCTACGTGTCCGCCACAGCCGCGCTCATTCGCGCGAAGTACCCCAGCCTCTCGGCCGGCCAGGTCATCAACCGGATGATCCGGAGCGCCACTAGGCCGGCGGATGCCTCGAACCTGCCGAACGAGCGCTACGGGTACGGGATATTGGCCCCGAGCAAAGCGCTGGAACCGAATCCGGTCGTGGACGACGGCCCACGGGCCAATCCCCTGGTCGGGCGACCCGAGTCCCAACGGAGCGCTCCTCCCGCGGTTCCTGCTGCGGAGGAACCGTGGGAGGAGCCTGTGGCGGGGCAGGGGGGCGGGGGGAATGCGGGGGTTGCGTACACGGTGACGGGGGCGGCGGGGCTGGTGGTGGCCGGGGGGGCGGTCGGGGCGGTGCTGGTGGTGCGGGGGCGGCGTCGGCGGCTGGGGTAGTGGCCGTCCGGGCTACAGGGTGCGGTGCATGAGGTGGAGGCCGACGGGGCCCTCGGTGGGGTGGTCGAAGGCGGCGGGGACGGTGGCGAGGACGTCGAAGCCGAACGACTGCCAGAGGGCGACGGCGCGGTGGTTGGTCTCGACGACGGCGTTGAACTGCATGGCGCGGTAGCCGTCGGCGCGGGCCCGGTCGAGGACGTGGGCGCAGAGGGCGCGGGCGACGCCGCGGCCGGCGTGGCGGGGGTCGACCATGAAACCGGCGTTGGCGACGTGGGCGCCGGCGCCGGCCTGGTTGGGGTGGATCTCCGCGGTGCCGAGGACGGTCCCGGCCGGGTCCTCGTCGACGGCGACGAGGACACGGCCGCCGGGCTTGAACCAGGTGGCGCGGGCGCGGTCCTCGGGGGTGTCGCGGTCCCAGCAGTAGGTCTCGCCGGCGGCGACGATGTCGCGCAGGAACGGCCAGATGGCGGGCCAGTCGTCGGGGGTGGCGTCGCGGATGTGCATGGTGTCCAGCATGGACCGGAGTGCCCCGTTCCGACCAGGGGCGATGTCCCGGTGCGAGGTCTCCCCGGGCGGTCCGGACGGCGGCCGGACCGCCCGGGCTACTCGGCGACGGCGATCTGCTCGCGGTGGCGGGCGGCCGGTCCGGTGAGCTGGTCGGCGACGGCGACGGCGAGGTCGGCCTGGGCGATCCGCCGGCCGAGGACCTGCGGGCCGCCGAGCCGGTAGCGGCCGGTGCCGGGGGCGGTGCGGTCGAGGTCCAGGGGCGGGGTGACGGTGACCCAGTCGAGCGTGGCGGGGGAGGCCCGGAGCAGGTCGAGGGCGGCGGCGTGGCCGAGCGAGAAGGCGCGGTGGGCCTCGGGGAAGGCGGGGTCGTCGTGGACGGCCACGCCGGGGGCGGTCTCCAGGGTGGTGGCCACTCCGACGTGGACCAGCCGGCGGACCCCGGCCGCGGGGAGGCCGGCGACGAGGGCGCGGGCGGCGGCGGGGTAGAACTCGGCGGAGGGCACGTCGGGGGTGTAGACGGTGCTCACGGCGGCGCTGTGGCCGCGGGCCGCGCCGGTGACGGCGGCGGGGTCGGTGATGTCGCAGGACACCAGGGTGACGCCGGGGCCGGTGAGGTCGGCGTGGCGTCCGGGGTCGCGGACGGCGGCGGTGACGGTCAGCCCGCGGCGCCGGGCCTCGGCGACCACGGCGCGGCCGACCTGGCCGCCGGCGCCGAAGACGATGACGTCCACGGGTGTTTCGATCGGGCTGTCGGTGCTGCTCATCGCGGTCTCCGTCCGTCGGGGGCGTCGTCGCCCGCCGTTGCCGTGACGGTAGACCGGGGGGTGCCGGTTACTTCAACGGTACCGGCGGCCGACGGGGCCTGGCCGGCCGACGGGGGCCTGTCCGGCGGACGGGGCCGTACTGCCGGCCCGGACCGCGCGGGCGCCGGGTCCGTTACCGTCGGGGCATGACGCAGACCGGGGGAACGACGCGGACCGTGCCCGTACCGCTGCCGGCGGACTTCTTCGACCCGGACTGCCCGGTGCAGACGGTTCCGGTGCTGGGTGGCCGCAAGTGGGCGTGGAAGATCATGCGCTGCCTGGAGGGCGGCCCGCGCCGCTTCTCCGAGCTGCGGGTCCCGCTGGCGGGGATCACCGCGAAGGTGCTCGCCGAGTCGCTGCGCGCGATGGAGTACGAGGGCGTGGTCGTCCGGACCGAGTACGACGAGAACCCGCCGCGGGTCGAGTACGCGCTGACGCCGCTCGGGCGGACGCTGCTGGGGCCGATGGACGCGGTCTGCGACTGGAGCCGCGCGAACCTGGCGGAGCTGCTGGCGGCGCGCGAGGCGTACGAGCGGGAGCCCTCCGCGTAGGGGTCCGCCGTAGCGGCGCCCGGTGGCGCCCGGTGGCCACGGGCGGACGGCGTGGCAGCATTTCGGCGACCGCTGGCGCGGACGCCGCTGGTGGGGCGGGCGCGGGCCCGGCCATGCTGGGGGCATGACCACTTCTGAGCAGGCCGAGGCCGCCGCCGACGGGATCGTTCCGGACTCCAAGGACTGGACCTGGGTCCTGGAGCGCCCCTGCCCGGACTGCGGGCTGGATTCCGGGGCGGTGGACCGGGAGGACGTCGCCGGAATGATCCGGGCCAACGCGGAGGGCTGGACGGCCGTGCTGGCGGGGGACCCGGGGGCGCTGCGCCGTCGGCCGCGTCCGGAGATCTGGTCGGACGTCGAGTACGCGTGCCACGTCCGGGACGTGTTCCGGCTGTTCCGCGTGCGGCTGGACCTGATGCTGGACCGGGAGGACCCGCTGTTCCCGAACTGGGACCAGGACGGGACGGCTGTCGCCGAGCGGTACGGGGAGCAGGAGCCGGCGGTGGTGGCGGTGGAGCTGGCGGAGGCCGCGGAGCTGCTGGCGGTGGCCTTCGAGGGGGTGGTGGGCGCGCAGTGGGCGCGGACCGGAAACCGCAGCGACGGGGCGCGTTTCACGGTGGAGTCGTTCTCCCGCTACCTGATCCACGATCCGGTCCACCACCTGTACGACGTGACGGGCGAGCGGGTCTGAACGGGATCCGGCCGGTCCCTCGGACGGGTCCTTCGGGCGGGTCCTTCCGACGGGTCGCTCCGGCCGGGCCGCCGGGCGGTCGGGCCGGTCGGGCCGGTGGTTCGGGTCGGGGTGCGGCGGTGACGGGGGGGCGCGACGGGCAGGGCGACGCGCCCCGGGTCACCAGCCGGAGGCCTCGCGCAGCATGGTGCGGCGCAGTCGACCGGCCACGCTGGCGGTGTCGGTGCCGATGACGTCGGCGATCTCGGGTGCGGCGAGTCCGACGACGTAGTGCAGGATGGCGAGGTCGTCATCGGCGGCGTGGCCGGGGCGGTCCGGTGGCGGGCCGCTCTGCCGGGTGTGCTCGCCGACGGTGTTGCGCAGGATCTGCCAGGCGCGCGCGGTGGGGTTGGAGCTTCCCAGTAATTCGCGCCAGTGGACGGCGATTTCGGCGAACGCCTGCTGGACGGCGCCGACCGCCTGGGTGTGGTCGGGCAGCCAGACGTGGGCGTAGCTGAGGTACCGCGGTCGGTGGAGTTCGCAGAACGCCGCGAACTCCAGCGGTACGGCGGGAGGTGCGCCGGGCCCCGGGGGTGGCTCGGCCGTGCTGTCCTGACGATTGGTCATCTCGGCTTCTCGGCAAGTGAGATGGGCATCTGACGGTCGATCATCTGTGCTCACTCTACGGTAGGCGCTCGGTGCGCTGGGTTACCAATCGGATGGAATGCCCGGAAGGCGCCGACGCGCGGCCGGTTCCGGCGGTGGCCGGGTGAGGGCCGGCGGGTGGCGCGGCGGTGGTGAGCGGGGGGTGAGCGGTGCGCAGTGATGTCAGAGGCGGTGCTGCTGGTGCGTCGTGGCCGGTCAGCGGGGTGGCACGGCCGGGGCGGCGGGCCGGTCGGCGCGCCGTCGCGGACGGTGTGATGTGCCACCGTAAGCGGTTCGGCGGCTCTCGTCCACGCCTGCGGCGCGAAGCTGATTCCGCACCACCGTCCGCACCACCGTTCATGCGCTCGGCGGGCCCGGTGGACTGGGGTGCGGGGCCGGGGGCAGTGGCTCCCCGGGTGGGTTGATCGGTGGGCCGGCCCCGTCGCGCGCGTTCCGCGCGCCCGGCCCGTTGTCGGCCTGTAGCCGCGTACCAGAAGGAAATTGACTGAGCGTCAGTAAGGTCGGCGGGTCTCGGTGGCGGCGACCCTGGCGTCCGCCGCGGTGCTCCGTTCGAGTTGGGCGGGGAACGTCTCGACGACCCGTCGGCGGGCCAGTCGGGCGGCCGAGGCCGCGGCGGCCTCGGCGGCGGCCGCAGCGGCGCCGGCGGCCTCCAGCCGGCCGCGGTCGGCGCGGCCGATCGCGTTGCCGTGGCCGCCGTGGCCGCCACTGACGTCGACGGCTTCGACGGCGCCGGCGGCGGCGTCGTGGGCGGGTCCGGGTGCCTCGCAGGCGGCTCCACCGGGTTCGTGGACGGCTTCGTGGTCCGTTTCGTCGGTGCCGCGCCGGCCGCGTCCGTGGACGGCGCGGGCGGCGTGTTCCTCGGCCGCCTGTCTAGCGGCGAGGTAGGCCTGGACGGCGGCCATCCCGTAGACGGGTTGGATCAGCTGGTGGCCCTTGAAGAAGGGTCTGGCGGGGGCGAACCCGGCGGCGACCACCAGATCGCGGATCTCCGCTATCTCCGCCTCGCTGCGGGCGGTGAAGCGGACCTCCCAGCCCTTCTTGTAGGTATGGCCCTGTTCACCGCTGCGGCGGGCCGGGTCTGGCCGGCGGACGTATCCGGGCAGGCGGCCGAGGCGGAGCTGGGCCGCGCGGAGGCCGGCGGTCTCGTCACGTGACATGCACTAAGGGTAGGCAATGCGGAGGGCGGGAGTGACGCCCGGAGGTGACTTCGGCGTATGTGCTTGGTCACGCACGGTCAGACATACTGGTGACTCGTCGACGAGGACCGGTTCTGACAAGCATATGATCACCCATTCCTCCGAATGGGTGAGGGTATGAGGACTTTAGTGCGGGCTGGTCCCGGTTTCGCGACGGTTGGGTAACAGTGCGTCAGGCGGCCGGTCGACGTTCCGGGCGGTTGGGGATGGTGTCGGCATGAGCTACCGGATTCCCACGCCGCCGCCTTCCCTGGAGGAGCTGGCGCGCCGTCAGCAGAACGTCGTCACCGCAGGCCAGCTGCGCGCCCGGGGCGTGCCGAGCCGGGTCGTCAGTGAACACTGCCGCCGCGGCGGTTCCTGGCAGCGGCTGCTGCCCCGGGTCTACCTGCTGCAGTCCGGCGAGCCCTCGCCGGAGCAGCGGATGTGGGCGGCCCTGCTCTACGCGGCGCAGAACGGCCGCGAGGAGGGGCGCCGCGAGGGGGCGGTGATCACCGGCGCCGCCGCGCTGGCGCTGTACGGCTTCACCGCGGTGCCCCGACTGCCCGCCGTCACCGGTGTGGACGTGCTGGTGCCCCGCCAGCGCCGACTGAAGGACGCGGGCGAGGTCCGGATCCGGCGCACCGAACGGGAGCTGGTGGCCCGCTCGGTGCACGGCCTGGCCTGCGCGCCGGTGGCCCGGGCGGTCGCGGACGCGCTGCGGGAGTGGACGTCCGGTGCGGGCCCGGCCGGTCCGGTGCCGGTCCGGGAGGTGCTGGGCGAGGCCGTCGGCCGCCCCGAGCTCCGCTGCACCGTGCGGGAGTTGACCGCCGAGCTGGTCGAGTCCGGGCTGGTCGACGACCCCCGGGTGCGGGCGGTGCTGGACGGCTTGCTGGCCGCCGAACGGGACGCGGTGCTGCGCCGGGTCGGCGAGCTGGTCGACGAGTGGCTGCTGCCCGCCCCGCTGACCGGCCCGGAGCTGCGGATGCGCGGCGGCACCTACATCGCCGTACCCGACCTGTACTGGCCCGCGGCGGGCGTGGCCGTGGAGGTGGACTCCGAACTGCGCTGCGTCAGCGAGGGGGAGGCGGCCTGGGTGCGCGGCGGCCAGCACCGGATGGAGTACCTCGGGGTCCGGGTGGTCTACGTCTCCGGCACGCGCCTGGCGGACGACGCGGACGCCGTCGGCGCCGAGTTGCGCGAGGCGTTCCGGCTGGGCGGCACCGACGTGGTGGAGCTGCTGATCACCGAGCGCTGAACCCGCAGGGCGGGACGCTCAGCCCCCGACCACGGGCGTTCCGATCAGCTCCACCCCGGCCGCCCGCAGCTCCGCCAGCGCGGCGGTGGTGGTCGGCTCGGAGACCCCGGCCGTCAGGTCGAGCAGGATCCGGGTGGTGAACCCGGCCCGCACCGCGTCCAGGGCGGTGGCCTTGACGCAGTGGTCGGTGGCGAGGCCGACCACGTCCACCTCGGTGACCTGCCGTTCGCGCAGCCACTCGGCCGGCCCGCGGTTGTTCTCGTCCACACCCTCGAAACCGCTGTACGCGGCCGCGTACGCGCCCTTGTCGAAGACCGCCTCGATCGCGCCGGAGGTGACGGACGGGGCGAAGTTGGGGTGGAAACCCACCCCCTCCGTGCCCGCCACGCAGTGCACCGGCCAGCTGCGCACGTAGTCGGGCCGGTCGGAGAAGTGGTCACCCGGGTCGATGTGGTTGTCGCGGGTGGCGAGGATGTGCCGGTAGCCGGGGGCGGACTCGGCGATGAGGTCGGTGATCGCGGCGGCCACCTCGGCCCCGCCCGTGACGGCCAGACTGCCGCCCTCGCAGAAGTCGTTCTGCACGTCGACGACGATCAGTGCCCGGTGCATGGCTCGCATTCCTCGGTCTGGTGGGGGCGGCGCGCCGGTTCGGGGCGCGTCCGACAGGTTCGGTGGGTTTCGGCGGGGCTTCGGCCGGGCGCCGGTGGAGCTTCTCCGGTGCGGGGACTCGGCGGTGGTCGGCGGGGACCGGGCGGGGCTCCGTGCGGGCCCGGCGGTGGGGACTTGAGGGGAACTCTACGGTCGACTGTAGGCAGTGGCATCCGGGGGCGGAAGGCCCGGTGCGGGCCCGACCGTCCGCCCCGTGTGCGAACGGTCGTCAGACCTGCAGTTCGGTCGCCAGCACCGGGTCGCCCTTGGAGAGCTGGGTGGCCGACAGCGGCAGCGCGGCCCGGGCCCGGACGTGCCGTTCCCGCGCGGCGGTGAGCGGCTCGCGGCCGACCACCTCGCCGCCCTTGACCAGCGGCACCTGGACGAGGTGCGGCTCCAGTTCGGCCGGGATCCGCCCGGTGCCGACCACCTCGGCCTCGGCGACGCCGTCCGCGTCGGGCCGCCGGGCCGCCCACTTGCGCCCGCCGGTGCTGGTCTTGCCGCCGGCCGCCCGCTTGGCGACCGGGAGCAGCGGGCCGTCCGGTTCGGTGGCCCGGGCGACCAGCTTGTAGACCATCGCGCAGGTCGGGTGGCCGCTGCCGGTGACCAGGCTGGTGCCGACGCCGTAGCCGTCCACCGGGGCGGCGGCCAGCGCGGCGATCGCGTACTCGTCGAGGTCGGAGGTGACGATGATCCGGGTCTCGGTGGCGCCGAGCTCGTCGAGCTGGCGGCGGACCCGGTGGGCGAGCAGCGTGAGGTCGCCGGAGTCGATCCGGACCGCGCCCAGCTCGGGGCCGGCCACCTCGACGGCGGTGCGGACGGCCTCGCGCAGGTCGTAGGTGTCGACCAGCAGGGTGGTGCCCCGGCCCATCGAGGCGATCTGGGCCCGGAAGGCGTCCCGCTCGCTGTCGTGGACGAGGGTGAAGGCGTGCGCGGCCGTTCCGGTGGTCGGGATGCCGTAGGTGAAGCCGGCCTCCAGGTCGGAGGTGGCCGAGAAGCCGGCCACGTACGCGGCGCGGGCGGCGGCGACGGCGGCCTGCTCGTGGGCGCGCCGGGCGCCCATCTCGATCACCGGGCGTCCGCCGGCGGCGGAGGCCATCCGGGAGGCCGCGGCCGCGATGGCCGAGTCGTGGTTGAGGATCGAGAGGATCACCGTCTCCAGGATCACCCCCTCGGCGAAGCTGCCCTCGACGGTGAGCAGCGGCGATCCGGGGAAGTAGACCTCGCCCTCGGGGTAGCCGTGGATGTCCCCGGTGAACCGGTAGTCGGCGAGGAAGCGCAGGGTCTCCTCGTCGACCACGTGCTGGTCCGACAGCCAGTCGAGCTGGGCGGAGGTGAAGCGGAAGTTCTCGACGGCGTCCAGGACCCGGCCGGTGCCGGCCACCACGCCGTAGCGTCGGCCGCCGGGCAGTCGGCGGGTGAACACCTCGAAGACGGAGCGGCGGTGCGCGGCTCCGCTGCGCAGGGCGGCCTGCAGCATGGTGAGCTCGTAGCGGTCGGTGAGCAGCGCGGTCGAGCCGGCCGCGGGCACGGAAGTGGCGTCCATGAGGATGATGCTACTACCCCTTAGCGTCAGATTGACGATTTCTCGTCGGGGGAGATCGTCCGGCGCGTTGCGAGCGCCGGGGCGGAATCGCCCGCCGGTCCCCCGGATGGCAGCATGGGGGCTGAAGGGGCCCGTGGCGGCCCTGTGGGATCAGAGTCGTGAGGAGGGACCCGTCGGTGAGTGTCGCGCCCGTGGAGATCGAGCGCCCGGAGGTCGAAGGCCTGCCGGTGGTGGAACCCGACACCCCCTGGGTCACCATCGTCCACAACGACCCGGTCAACCTGATGAGCTACGTCCAGTACGTCTTCCAGGCCTACTTCGGCTACCCGAAGGACAAGGCCCGGAAGCTGATGATGGAGGTGCACACCAAGGGCCGGACGGTGGTCTCCAGCGGATCCCGCGAGGAGATGGAACGCGACGTGCAGGCGATGCACGGCTACGGCCTGTGGGCCACGCTGCAGCACGACTGACACCGCCCGACCGCAGTACACCACCAGAGACGACGAAGACGGGCTGACCGATACCGATGGCTGGGTTGTTCGAGAGTGCCGGCGGCGGGAGCGCGGCGATCGCGCTGGACGAGCTGGAGGCCTCCATCCTGCGCTCGCTGGAAGTGCAGATGCTGGAGCTGATCGGCCCCGGCCCGGGCGGGGAGAACGACGACCCGCTGGCCGCCCTGTTCGCCGAGGGGCCGAGCGAGGCGCCCGACGACCCGGCGCTGGCCCGGCTCTTCCCGGACGCCTACGGCGATCCGGCGAAGCCCGCGGACGACGAGTCCCGGGAGGCCGCCGCCGAGTTCCGCCGCTACACCGAGCTGGACCTGCGGGCCCGCAAGCGCGAGGACGCGCTGCACGTCGTCCGGGCGCTGGACGGGCTCGACGGCGAGGGCGGGGTGCTGAAGCTGGCCGCCGCCGAGTGCCTGCGCTGGCTGGGCGCGCTCAACGACCTGCGGCTCACCCTGGGGGTGCGGCTGGAGATCACCGACGAGGACGAGCAGGGACTCTACGACCTGCCGGACAGCGACGAGCGCAAGCCGCTGGTGATGGCCTACCTCTGGCTCGGCGCCCTCCAGGAGTCGCTGCTGGAGTCGATCTCCGACTGATCCGCGCGACGGCCGGGCGCTCCGGCCGGGTGCTCCTGCCGCGTACGTCGGCCGGGTGCCCAGGCCCGGCCTCCGGGCCGCCCGCGCGCCCTTCCGAAAGGCCCCGACCACCCGTCCAGCATGCGGACGACCGGTCGGGGCCTTTCCGGTTAAAACGGGCGAAACCCTATCGGGACATGCTCAAATATCGCTCAGATGGACACCGCTCTCCGGATCCCGCGTGGTACGACTTCTCCCCACCCCACGAGACCACCCATCCAGGACGGTGCCAACATGGCCGAGCAGGTTTACGACGAAGTCGTCGACGCCAAACCGGACGAGGAGGGCTATCAGCGGGGGCTCGGCAGCCGCCAGATCCAGATGATCGCGATCGGCGGCGCGATCGGCACCGGCCTCTTCCTCGGCGCCGGCACCGCGATCTCCAAGTCCGGCCCCAGCCTGATCCTGTCCTACGCCGTCGCCGGCGTGGTGATCTTCGCGATCATGCGGGCACTCGGCGAACTGCTCACCTACCGCCCGGTGTCCGGGAGTTTCGCCGAGTACGCGCGGGAGTTCCTCGGCCCGTTCGCGGGTTACGTGACCGGCTGGACGTACTGGCTCTTCTGGGTTGTCACGGGCATGGCGGAAACCACCGCCGCCGCCGTCTACGTGAAGTTCTGGGCGCCAGGCATCCCGCAGTGGCTCAGCGCGCTCACGTTCCTGGTCATCCTCTACGGGGCCAACCTGATCTCGGTGAAGCTCTTCGGCGAGATCGAGTTCTGGTTCTCCATGATCAAGGTGACCGCCATCATCGGCATGATCCTGATCGGCATCGGGGTGCTCACCCTCGGCTTCAGCGACGCCGGTGACACCGCGTCGATCACCCACCTCTGGGAGAACGGCGGTTTCTTCCCCAAGGGCATCGGCGCCACCGTGATGACCCTGCAGATCGTCATGTTCGCCTACCTCGGCGTCGAACTCGTCGGCGTCACCGCCGGCGAGAGCGAGAACCCGAAGAAGACCCTGCCGCGCGCCATCAACACCCTGCCGTGGCGTATCGCGCTCTTCTACATCGGCGCCCTGGTGGTCATCCTCTCGCTGGTCCCGTGGACCGAGTTCCAGCCCGGCGTCAGCCCGTTCGTCGCCGCCTTCGGCAAGATCGGCATCCCCGCCGCCGCCGGCATCATCAACTTCGTGGTGCTCACCGCCGCGCTCTCCTCCTGCAATTCCGGCATGTACTCCACGGGCCGGATGCTCCGCGACCTCGCCCTGCGCGGCCAGGCCCCCGGCCGGCTCACCAAGCTCAACTCCAGCCGCACCCCGGCCGCCGCGATCACCCTCTCCTGCCTGCTGATGGGCGCCGGCGTGGTGCTCAACTACCTCGTCCCGGCCAAGGCGTTCGAGTACATCACCTCGGTCGCCACCGTCTGCGGCCTCTGGACCTGGGCGATGATCCTGATCTGCCAGATCCGCTACCGGAAGGCCTGGAGGGGCGGCCACCTGCCGCCGCCGAGCTTCAAGGCCCCCGGCGGCACCTGGACCAGCTGGGCCGCGCTCGCCTTCCTCGTCCTCGTGGTCGTGCTGATCGCCCTGGACGAGAGCAACCGGATCTCGCTGTACGTCTTCCCGGGCTGGGCCGTGCTCCTGGTGATCGGCTACCAGGTGCTCAAGCGCCGCCGCCCGGAGGCCGTCCACGCCGTCGCGCACGACCACCTGCACGCCCGCAACGGCTCCGGGGGCGGGTCCGGCGACCCGCACTGACCGGCCCGCGAGACCCCGGCGGCCCAGGCCGTGGACACCACGGCCGACGGCCGCCGGGGCGTGGCTATCCTGGCCGCATGTTGACCATCACCCGAGAACTGCGCGACGCGATCCTCGCCCACGCCCGCGCCGACCACCCGGACGAGGCCTGCGGCGTCGTCGCCGGCCCGGAGGGCAGCGACCGCCCCGAGCGGTTCATCCCGATGCTCAACGCGGCCCGCTCGCCGACCTTCTACGAGTTCGACTCGGGTGACCTGCTGAAGCTCTACCGCGAGATGGACGACCGGGACGAGGTGCCCGTGATCGTCTACCACTCGCACACCGCCACCGAGGCCTACCCGTCGCGCACCGACGTGACCTACGCCTCCGAGCCGAACGCCCACTACGTCCTCGTCTCCACCGCCGACGGCAACGGCCCGGAGGACCCTTACCAGTTCCGCTCGTTCCGCATCGTGGACGGTGAGATCACAGAGGAAGACGTCCAGGTCGTCGAGGCCCACCAGGCCTGACCCGCACCCACCTGGGCGAGGCCCGCCGACTGCCCGTGCGTCGTCGGCGGGCCTTTGCCGTTCCCCGGTAGTCTCAGCATGGGAAACGGAAGCATCCGGATCCCGAGACGGGCATGGATGAGCGGGCCCGGGAATCTATACGATGAGCCCATGCGTTCCGTCGATGTGAGCACCCAGGCCCCGGGCACCCGCCTCGTGGCGCGCCTGCACGTCGACCTGTGCCGGCTCGCCAGTGCGATCTGTCCCGGCACGCCGGCGCGCTCGCGCTGAGCCGCCCGCCCAGGCCCGCCGCAGGTTCCACGCTCCGGGCCCACCACGCCCTGCCGCGCCCGCTGCGGCGTCCACCCCACCTCACGACTCGCACAGGAGCGCACCCATGGCCATCGAGGTCCGCATCCCGACCATCCTCCGCACCTACACCGACGGCGCCAAGGCCGTCGAGGGCACCGGCAGCAACCTCGCGGAGCTCTTCAACGACCTCGACGCCCGTCACCCGGGCATCGCCGCCCGCCTGCTGGACGGCGGCGAACTGCGCCGCTTCGTCAACGTCTACCTGAACGACGAGGACGTCCGCTTCCTGGAGGGCATCTCCACCAACGTCGCCGACGGTGACAGTGTCACCATCCTGCCCGCCGTGGCCGGCGGCGCCCGCTGACCTCCCGCTCGCCCCGCTCCGCCCCGCCACCGCGGTCGGCCGGAGCGGGGCGAGCCGCCCGACCCGACCCTCACCGCCGTTGCCGGAGGCACCCCTTGCGTTACGACAGCCCGCTCGAAGCCGTCGGCAACACCCCGCTGGTCCGCCTGCCCCGGCTCTCCGCCGAGATCCCCGGCAACACCGAGGGCCTGGTCACCCTCTGGGCCAAGCTGGAGGACCGCAACCCCACCGGCTCCATCAAGGACCGCCCGGCGCTGCACATGATCGAGCGCGCCGAGGCCGACGGCCGGCTCACCCCGGGCTGCACCGTCCTGGAGCCCACCAGCGGCAACACCGGCATCGCGCTCGCCATGGCAGCCAAGCTCAAGGGCTACCGGATGGTCTGCGTGATGCCCGAGAACACCAGCGAGGAACGGCGCGAACTGCTCCGCATGTGGGGCGCCGAGATCATCCCCTCGCCGGCCGCCGGCGGCTCCAACACCGCGGTGCGCATCGCCAAGGAGATCGCCGCCGAGCATCCCGACTGGGTCATGCTCTACCAGTACGGAAACCCCGACAACGCCGGCGCCCACTACGCCACCACCGGGCCCGAGATCCTCGCCGACCTGCCCGCCGTCACCCACTTCGTGGCCGGCCTCGGCACCACCGGCACCCTGATGGGCGTCGGCCGGTTCCTGCGCGAGAAGGTCCCCGGCGTGCGGATCGTCGCGGCCGAACCGCGCTACGACGACCTGGTCTACGGCCTGCGCAACCTCGACGAGGGCTTCGTCCCCGAGCTGTACGACGCCGAGGTGCTCACCACCCGCTTCTCGGTCGGCTCCGCCGACGCCGTGCAGCGCACCCGCGAACTCCTCCAGCGGGAGGGCATCTTCGCGGGCGTCTCCACCGGTGCGATCCTGCACGCGGCGATCGGCGTCGGCCGCAAGGCCGCCAAGGCCGGCGAGCGCGCCGACATCGTCTTCGTGGTCGCCGACGGCGGCTGGAAGTACCTCTCCACCGGCATCTACACCGCCGAGTCCACCGAGGCGGCCGTCGAGGCGCTGCAGGGTCAGCTCTGGGCCTGAGGCCGTCCGGCCCGGGTGGCCGGCCGGCCGTGGCGCCCTCCGCGCAGCGCCCGTCCGCGCGGCCGTTCGCCGGACGGACGACCGTTCGTCCCCGTGACGATCGGGGATTTGTCCGTACCGTGCTCCCGGTCTGTCACGGTACGACCACGGTGTCCGTTCTGCGCTAAAGGTGCCGCCGGGCCCGGAAAAGCTGATCACGCACGTCCCCCCACGCACAGCCGGAGGTGACCCGTGAGCCGCAGCACCGACCTGTGGTCGTACGCCGAGATCGCCCGCCACATCAACGTCCAGCCCGAGACCGTCCGCAACTACCGACGGCACGGCCTGATCCCCGAACCGGACGTGACCGACGGCAGCGGCCACCCCCGCTGGTACCCCGAGACCATCCGCGCCTGGGCCCGCCGGCGTCCCGGCCACCGCTGAACCCGCCGCCGGACCCACCGCCGAACCAGCGCTGAACGACCGTCCGACCGCCCGCCGACCGAGGCACGCCCCCGGCTCCCCGGCGTTCTGGTGATTCCAGCCACAGCACGGCACGGAGACGGGGGCAAAGTGCCCCTCCGCCCTTACCCTCGACACACGCGAAGGGCAGCGCTACCGGCCGGTCGACCCGGCCCGCTCTGTCATGACCAGCGGCTGCCAGGACGTGTCGGGGCGGAGGGGCTCGGATGAAACTGACCGTGGTGGGGTGCTCGGGGAGCTTCCCGTCCGCCGACTCGCCGTGCTCCAGCTACCTCGTGGAGGCCGACGGCTACCGCGTCGTGCTCGACCTCGGCAACGGCGCACTCGGCGCCCTGCAGAAGTACGTGTCGATCTACGAGGTCGACGCCGTCCTGCTCAGCCACCTGCACGCCGACCACTGCGTCGACCTCTGCGCCTACTGGGTCGCCCGCAACTACCGCGCCGAGGGCTGTCCGGACCCGATGCCCGTCTACGGCCCGGCCGGGACCGCCGAACGGATGGCCCGCGCCTACGACATGCCCGAGAACCCGGGCATGAAGGAGGTGTTCGAGTTCCGCACCCTCACCCCCGGCCGCTTCGACCTCGGCCCGTTCCGCGTCGAGGTCGCCCAGGTCAACCACCCCGTCGACGCCTTCGCCTTCCGGCTGGAACACGACGGTCGCAGCCTCGTCTACTCCGGCGACACCGGCGAGAGCCCCGAACTCGTCGAACTCGCCCGCGACGCCGACCTCTTCCTCTGCGAGGCCGCCTACATCGACGGCCGCGACACCTACCGGGCCGTCCACCTCAACGGCCGGGAGGCCGGCGAGCACGCCACCGCCGCCCGCGCCCGCCGGCTCGTCCTCACCCACATCCCGCCGTGGACCGACGCCGAGCACAACCTCCGGGACGCCACCGCCGCGTTCGCCGGCCCCGTCGAGATCGCCCGGGCCGGCGCGGTCTACCCGATCTGACCCCGGCCCGCGCGCCCCACGCCGGGCCCGCGCCCCCGCACGCCCCGCGCCCCCACACCCCTCACGCGCCCATACGCGCAGGCGCCTACGCGCCCACCGGCGTCAGCCAGTGCCGGTACCGCGGATCCGCGCCCGAGACCGCCGCCTCGTACGCCTCCCGCAACCGCACCGTCAGCGGGCCCGGCGCACAAGGCAACGCGCGGTCGTCCAGCGAACCCACCGCCACCACCCCCGCCGCCGTACCGCACAGGAACACCTCGTCCGCCGCGTACAGGTCCGACCGCAGCAGCGCCTCCACCCGCACCTCCACCCCCAGGTCCCGGGCCAGCGTCAGCACCGTGTCCTGGGTGATCCCCTCCAGCGCGCCCGCGCTCGCCGGCGGCGTGCGCAACACCCCGCCGCGCACCGCGAACACGTTCTCGCCGGTGCACTCGCTCACCGTGCCGTCCGGCCCCAGCAGCAGCGCCTCGTCGTACCCCGCGTCGGTCGCCTCCCGGCGCGCCAGCACCGCGTTCAGGTACGGGCCCGTCGCCTTCGCGGCCGGCGGCACCGAGTTCGGATCGGTCCGCCGCCAACTGCTCGTCTTCAGCCTGATCCCCGCAGCGGCGTCCGGGAGCTGCCCGTGCCACTCCCAGCTCGCGATCGCCGTCGTGGTCGGCGAGAACCGCATGTCCAGGCCCATCGCGCCGTACCCCAGGAAGGCGAAGTGCCGCAGGTAGCAGGAGCGATGGCCGTTGGCCCGCACCAGGTCCACCGTCGCCACGGCCAAGTCGTCCACGCTGAAAGGGAGTTCCATCCGCAGCATGCGCGCACTGCGGTCCAGCCGGTGCAGGTGCTCGGACAGCCGGAAGACCGCCGGGCCGTCCGCCGTGGCGAACGCCCGGGTGCCCTCCAACACCCCCGTGCCGTAGTGCAGGCCGTGCGTCAGGACGTGCGTCCGCGCCTGCTGCCAGGGCACCAGCGCGCCGTCCAACCAGATCGTCGAAGCTTCGGGAAGAGCTGCCATGCCGCCCATCCTGACCACCCGCCCGCCGCCGGTCAGCCGCTCCGGCACTGCCGGAACCGGCCATGACCGGGAGCGGAAGCGAGCCGTCTCGCCCCTCGGAAACCCCCCGCCCGACCCGCACCCCCTTCACTAGGCTGCGCCGATGGAGAGCCCCACCGGCGGCGACGCCACCCAGCTCTACGCCCGCCTGCTCGCCGAACCCGGCCGCCCGCCCGCCGCCGCCGGCCCCGACTGGGACGAACCGCGACTCGCCGCCGCCACCGCCGAACTGCTGGCCCTCGGCCTGCTCCAGCCCACCGCCGCCGGAGATCCCCCCGGCCACGCCGCCGTCTCCGTCGACACCGCCGTCCGCCAACTGCTGATCGACGCCGACGAACAGGTCACCGCCCTGGTCGGCGCGCTCCACCGGGCCCGCGACTCGGTCGACCGCCTGCACACCCGCTACCTCCCCGTCCAGCACCGGCACCGGACCGGCAGCGCCCTCGAACTGGTCAGCGGCGCCGAACGGATCGCCGCCCTGCTGGAGGACGCCGCCCGCGGCGCCCGCACCGAGGCGCTCTCGCTCCGCCCCGGCCAGGACCTCTCCGAGGCCGCCCTCGCCGGCAAGCTCGCCCGCGAGCGGCTCGCCCTCGCCCACGGGGCCGCGCTGCGCACCATCTACCCGGCCGCGGCGCTGCGCCGGCCGGCCGTGCTCGCGCACGTCCGGGAGCTGACCGCGGCCGGGGCGCGGATCAGGACGGCCCACTCGCTGCCGCTCTGGCTGATCGTGGTCGACGCCCGGCTCGCGATCCTGCCCGCCCCGGGCGCCGGGCCGGGCGGGGACGCCCCCGCCGCCGAGGCGGCGGTGGTGGTGCGCGAGCCGGCGCTGGTCGCGCTGGTGGCCGAACTGTTCGAGTACTTCTGGTCGGCGGCCTGCACCCTGGTCGAACTCGTGCCCGGTGCGGAGGAGATGACGGATCGGCACGGCGCGGTGCTGCGGTTGCTGGCGGCCGGGCTGACCGACGTGGCGATCGCCCGGAAGCTGGAGGTGTCCGAGCGGACGGTGCGCCGGCTGGTCGCCGAACTGACCGCCGGCCTGGGCGCGGAGAGCCGCTTCCAGGCCGGCGTGTACGCGGCCCGTCTCGGCCGCGTCTGACCGCCCCGGCCCGAGATACGGCCCGAGACGGCCGGGGCGGGGCGGTGCGGCCGGACGGTCGGACGCGGGCCGGGTCAGCGCCGGTTGGGGACCGGCAGGCCGAGGTGGTCGCGCAGCGTCGTCCCGGAGTACTCGGTGCGGAACACCCCGCGTTCCTGGAGCAGCGGCACCACCCGGTCGACGAACCCGTCGAGCCCGCCCGGGGTGAGGTGCGGGACGAGGATGAAGCCGTCCGCCGCGTCGCTCTGCACGTAGGTGTTGACCTGCTCGGCGATCGCCTCCGGGGTGCCGATGAAGGACTGCCGGCCGGTCACCTCGATCACCAGCTCGCGGCTGGTGAGCTTCTTCTCGGCGGCCACCGCGCGCCACTTGGCGGCGATCTCCAGCGGATCGCCGAGCGTGGTCCGGCCCTTGACGATGCCGGAGTCCGGGAGCGGGTCGACGGTGGGCAGCGGGCCGTCCGGGTCGTGGTCGGAGAGGTCGATGCCCCAGACCTGCTCCAGGTAGCCGATCGTGGTCGCCGGGCTGACCTGGGCGCGCCGGATCTCGGCGGCCCGCTCGACGGCGTCCGCCTGGGTGTCGCCCAGGACGTAGGTGACCCCGGGCATGATCTTGAGCTCGTCCGGCTTGCGCCCGTACGCGGCCAGCCGGCGCTTGACGTCGGCGTGGAACGCCTGGCCGGCGGTGAGGGTGTGGTGCCGGCTGAAGATGACGTCGGCCGTGGCGGCGGCGAACTCGCGGCCCTCGTCGGAGTCGCCGGCCTGGATGACGACCGGGTGCCCCTGCGGCGGGCGGGGCACCGAGAGGGTCCCCTCGACGTCGAACTGCGGGCCCTGGTGGCGGACGGTGCCGCCGTCCGTCGCGTCCCAGAACTCCCGGGCCAGCTGGACGAACTCGGCGGCCCGGGTGTACCGGTCGGCGCGGTCGAGGTAGCCGCCGCGGCGGAAGTTCTCGCCGGTGAAGGCGTCCGAGGAGGTCACCACGTTCCAGGCGGCCCGGCCGCCGGACAGGTGGTCCAGCGAGGCGAACCGGCGGGCCAGTTCGTAGGGCTCGTTGAAGGTGGCGTTGACGGTGGCGGCCAGCCCGAGGTGGGTGGTGACGGCGGCGAGCGCGCCCAGCACGGTGATCGACTCGGGGCGGCCGACCACGTCCAGGTCGTGGATGCGGCCCTTGACCTCGCGCAGCCGCAGGCCCTCGGCGAGGAAGAAGAAGTCGAACCGCCCGCGCTCGGCGGTCTCCGCGAGCCGGCGGAAGGAGCTGAAGTCGATCTGGCTGGCGGACGCGGGGTCGGTCCAGACGGTGGTGTTGTTGACGCCGGGGAAGTGCGCGGCGAGGTGGATCTGCTTGAGCGGGCGGTCCGTCATCGGGTCACCTCGGCGGGAGCGGCGGGGGCGGCGGCGTCGTTGCCGGCGGCGGGGGTGTGGGTGATGGTGGCGGCGACGGCGTAGCGGCCGGCCGGGCGGGCCAGGCCGAGGTGGTCGCGCAGGGTGCGGCCGCTGTACGCGGTGCGGAACAGGCCGCGCTCGCGCAGCGCCGGGACGACGCGGTCGGCGACGGCGGCGAGGTCACGGGCCGGGTCGGCGGGCACCAGGTGGAAGCCGTCCACTCCGCCGCCGCCCTCGGTCACCTCGGTGACCAGCGCGGATGCGGCGGCGTCGTCGGTGAGCGCGGCCGGGATCCTGGCCAGGATCCGCAGGGACTCGCCGCCGCGCAGCCGCAGTTCGGTGGCGGCGGTCAGCCGGGCGGCCCGGTCGGGGGCGTCCAGGAGGACGACGTCGGCGTACCGGACGGCCGTGTCGACCCGGGCGCGGCCCCCGGCGGTGGCGTCCGGGGCGAGGTCGGAGGCGGAGACCGTGACGGCGACGACCGGTCGGCCCTGCGGCGGACGCGGGGTGATCGAGGGTCCGCGGACCGAGAAGTGCGGGCCCTCGAAGTCGATGTAGTGCAGCTTCTCGCGGTCGATGAACCGGCCGGTGGCGGTGTCGCGGATCTCCGCGTCGTCCTCCCAGCTGTCCCAGAGCCGGGAGGCGACCTCGGCGGCGTCGGCCGCCTCGGCCCAGAGCTCGTCGGTCGGCGCGGTGCCCTTGCGGCCGAAGGCCTTCGCCTCGGCCTCGGTGTCGGAGACGCCGACCAGCCAGCCGGCGCGGCCCTCGCTCACCCAGTCCAGGGTGTTGACGGATATCGAGGTGTGGAACGGCTCGGTGTGGGTGGTGGTGACGGTCGGCACCAGGCCGAGGCCGCCGGTGACCGGGGCGAGCCTGGCGAAGGTGGCGAGCGCGTCGAGCCGGCGCGGCTCGGGGGTGTAGGAGTCGTCGAGGGTGACGAAGTCGAGGGTGGCCCGTTCGGCGAGGTGGGCGAGGGCGGTGAAGTGACCGGCGTCGACGTGGCCCGGACTGTCGAGGGCGGCGGAAAGATGCAGCTGGCGGGGCATGTGTGGCCTTGACTTTCCTCGTACGGAAGCGGTGCGTGCGGAGGCGGTGCGCCGGGCTGCGAGGTGCGCGGACGCGGTGCGTACGGACGCGTGGTGTGCCGTGCGGGCCCGCCGCGCGCGGGTTCGCGCGCGGTGCGGCCGGGCGGACGGCGGCATGCCCGGGTCACGGGCGGGACGGGAGGCGGTGCGGCCGGGGCGCGGCGGGGACGTCAGCGGCGCGGCGGCGGGGGGAACGCTCGGGTCAGGCGCAACACGCCGCGGACCACACGCGACCGAAGTCGATGTGGCTGCGGGTGACCAGCATGCGAGGGGCGTTCACCGCTTCAGTTGACCAGCGATCTTCCCGGTTCGTCAACCACCGTCTCACCGGGCGGCCTCCGGTACGAGACACGGGCGGTCTCCGGTACGGGGCACGGACGGGACCCGGTACGGGACACGCGAACGGCCCCGCCCCGCCACCCGGGGGAGCGGGTGGCGGGGCGGGGCCGTGAGCGGCGTCAGGTGGTTCCCGGCGTCAGGCCTTGGTGACGTCCTCGATCTCGTCGTCGTCCTCGCGACCGGGGGTCTTGAGGTCGAACTTGACGATCGCGAAGCGGAAGAGGAAGTAGTACAGGGCGGCGAACGCCAGGCCGAGCGGGATGATCATCCACGGGTCGGTGGCCTTGTTCCAGGCGAGCAGGTAGTCGATCAGACCGCCGGAGAAGGTGAAGCCGTCGTGCACCCCGAGCGCCCAGGTGAGGGCCATCGAGACGGCGGTGAGGAGCGCGTGGATGACGTACAGCAGCGGGGCGATGAAGACGAAGGAGAACTCGATCGGCTCGGTG
Organism: Kitasatospora sp. NPDC002965; assembly: GCF_040611255.1. Lineage (NCBI taxonomy): Bacteria > Bacillati > Actinomycetota > Actinomycetes > Kitasatosporales > Streptomycetaceae > Kitasatospora > Kitasatospora sp. NPDC002965. Next base: position 70,920 of record NZ_JBEXNT010000003.1, read on the forward strand.
ACACCGGTGACGAAGGAGGTCAGCGCCAGGGACAGCATCATGCCGGTGACGGCCTTGCGGCGGTGCGGCTTGGCGGTGTGGGCGATGGCGAAGGCGGCGGCGGGCAGCGCGAACATCATGATCGGGTAGAAGCCCGACATGAACTGTCCGGCGGTGGGGTCGCCGGCGAAGAAGCGGGTCAGGTCGCCGTGCACGACGGTGCCGTCGGGCTTGGTGAAGTCACCGGTCTGGAACCAGGCGAAGGAGTTCACGAACTGGTGCATGCCGACCGGCAGCAGACCACGGTTGACCAGGCCGAAGGCGCCTGCGCCGAGCGCGCCGGCCCCGATCAGGGTGTCGTTCAGGCTCTTGATGGCGTCGCCGATCGGGCCCCAGGTCAGGGCGAAGAGGACACCGACGGCGGTGCCGACGAAGGCCATGATGATCGGGACGAGACGGCGGCCGTTGAAGAAGCCGAGCCAGTCGACCAGCTTGGTGCGGTGGTACTTCTGCCACAGCACGGCGCTGAGCAGACCGATCACGATGCCGCCGAGCACACCCGGGTTCTGGTAGGTCGGGGCGACCCACTTGCCGTCCGTGACGTGGCCCTCGGTGATCGGGAACGCGGTGAGCACGTTCTTGTAGACCAGGAAGCCGACCAGGGCGGCGAGGGCGGTCGAGCCGTCGGCCTTCTTGGCGAAGCCGATGGCGATGCCCACCGCGAAGAGCAGCGGCAGGTTGTCGAAGACACCGTTGCCGGCGGTGGCGAACACCGCGGCGACCTTGTCCCAGCCGAGGCCGTCCTTGCCGAAGACGTCGTCCTGGCCGAGGCGCAGGAGCAGACCGGCGGCCGGGAGCACGGCGATGGGCAGCTGGAGGCTGCGGCCGATCTTCTGCAGACCCTGGATCAGGTTCTGGCCGAACTTCTTGGTGGGGCTTGGCGTGGCCGGAGCCGCGGCGGGCGCCGGTGCCTGCGCAGACTGACTCATGGGGGTGGGTTCCTAACGGCAAGGGCGGGTCGGTCGGGGGACAGGCACAGGGGGCCGAACCGCGAACTGGTCTACACCACACGTGGTGTAGACCAGTTTTGTAGCACGGGTGGAGAAGGGGGGGAACCCCCGAAAGCGCTGCTGATGGGAAGCGCTATGAAATCGAAACCTACTTGCGGATCGACGATCATGATTACCCGCGGTGATTGGGATTTTGGCTATTTGCGCAACAAAAAGCCGGGACCCCCGGCAGGCCCGGCCCGCAGGGCCGTCGGAGGCCGGAGGGGAGGCCCCCCGGGAGCCCCGGGCGGCCCCGGACGCGGGGGAGGGGCGGGCGGGGGTCCGCCGGAGGACGGCGGGGGATGTGGCCGAGGTCGCGGCGGCCGGGGGAGCCGGGCCCGAGCCGGCCCGCCCCGGACGGTCGCGGCCCGGCGGGGCGCCGGTGTCATGTACCCCCCTCGCCGGGCACCCGGTAATCGTCGTCGGGATTGCTCCCCGGTCCGCCGCCGCGATCTCTTCGCGCAGGAAACCGGAGGCGAAACGGCAGGGCGGCGGTGGTGGCGGATTGTCCGGCGGTGGTTCTCGGCGGGTTGTGATCTTCCCCCCACCCGGACCGCTCCCACCCCCCGGCCGCGGTCCGCGGGCGCCGTGCCCGCCGGGCGGCCCCCTGCGGCCCACCCGTTGCCCTCCTGTGCGGGCCCCGTTGCCCGTCGACGCCCGCCCGCCGTGCCCGCCGGTGCTGTCCGGGTGCCGCCCGGGCGCAGGCCGGGCGGCAGTCGGGGCCGTGGTCCTGTCCCCGAATTTCCGGTCCCTGAATTGTCCGGAGTTTCGTGTCGGGACCAAAGACCCGCCCCGGATAAGCCGAAAGCCCCCGGACCGGTCGTCCGGGGGCTTTATCGGATAGCTCGTGGTGACGCTCGGTTTATGCCTTGGTCACGTCCTCGACCTCGTCGTCGTCCTCGCGTCCGGGCGTTTTCATGTTGAATTTCACGATGATGAACCGGAACAGCACGTAGTACACGACGGCGAAGCAGAGCCCGATCGGGATGATCATCCAGGGCTTGGTGGCCAGGCTCCAGTTGATCGCGTAGTCGATCAGGCCGGCCGAGAAGCTGAACCCGTCGTGTACCCCCAGCCCCCAGGTGACGGCCATCGACGCGCCCGTCAGCAGCGCGTGCACCGCGTACAGCGCCGGGGCGACGTAGGCGAAGGAGTACTCGATCGGCTCGGTCACGCCGGTGACGAAGGAGGTCAGACCGACCGAGAGCATCAGGCCGTAGATCTCCTTGCGCCGGTGCGGTTTGGCCGCGTGGGCCATCGCCAGGGCGGCGGCGGGCAGCGCGAACATCATGATGGGGAAGAAACCGGAGGTGAACTGGCCCGCCGTGGGGTCGCCGGCCAGGAAGCGCGGGATGTCGCCGTGGACGACGGCGCCGTCCGGTTTCGTGAAGTCGCCGAACTGGAACCAGACGAAGGTGTTCAGCAACTGGTGCATGCCGATCAGCAGCAGTGCGCGGTTGGCGAGGCCGAAGATGCCCGCGCCCCACGCGTCCAGGTCGGCGAGGGTCTGGCTGAAGTCGTTGAAGGCCCGGCCGATCGGCGGCCACGCCCAGACCGCGATGACGGCGACCACCATGCCGACCAGGGCGGTGATCATCGGCACCAGGCGGCGCCCGTTGAAGAAGCCCAGCCAGTCCACCAGTCTGGTGCGGTGGAAACGCACCCAGAGCCACGCCGACAGCAGACCGATCAGGATGCCGCCCAGCACGCCCGGGTTCTGGTAGGTCGCCGCGGCCGCCTTGGCGGAGGTGAAGTCCACGCACTGGTTGCCGACCAGCACGGTCGGCAGCTTGCAGTCCTCCGGGAAGGCGTGCAGGACCTGGTAGAAGACGAGGAAGCCGACCACGGCCGCCAGCGCGGTCGAGCCGTCCGCCTTCTTCGCCATGCCGATCGCGACGCCGATGCAGAACAGCATCGGCAGACCGAGCGAGGAGTCCAGCAGCGCGCCGCCCGCCGCCGCGAAGACCTTGGCGACGTTGTCCCAGCCCAGGCCGTCCTTGCCGAAGACGTCCGGCTGACCGAGCCGGTTGAGGATGCCGGCGGCCGGGAGCACCGCGACCGGGAGCTGGAGCGAGCGGCCCATCTTCTGGAGGCCGCCGTAGAAGGTGTGCCACCACGCGGTCTGCGGGGCTGTGGCGCCTGCCGAACTCATCCTTCGCCCTCCGAGAGCAGTTGCCGGCCGCGGGCCCCCGGGGGGACCTTCGGGCAGGGCCAGGAACACCCGGGGCTCTTCCTGCGTTCATCGGAGTACACATATATTGGTGTAGACCACTTCGGGACGCAGGCCGCGAGCACCGGGAGCACGAACCCCGCTGATCGTCATCCTCGGACGGCGGTCCGGGGCATGCGCGCCGGAATGGGCCAAAAGTGGACTAACGTGGCATATCGCTCCGGATCGGGTCATGCTGGTCGCGCTGCCGGGCAGCACGACACGGCATGACGCGGTACGACCGTCGGCTGACCTCGCGTCAGCACCGAACCGGACCCATCACCCCCCGACCTCCGGCCGGGGACGGCAGCACAGCGCACGACGGCACCCGGCAGAGCAGCCGACGGGCCGAGACAGAGGGAGAAAGCAATGGCCAGCAAGGCTGAGAAGATCGTCGCCGGTCTCGGCGGCATCGACAACATCGAAGAGGTCGAAGGCTGCATCACCCGCCTGCGCACCGAGGTCAAGGACGCCTCCCTCGTCGACGAGGCCGCGCTGAAGGCCGCCGGCGCCCACGGCGTCGTCAAGATGGGCACCGCGATCCAGGTCGTCATCGGCACCGACGCCGACCCGATCGCCGCCGACATCGAGGACATGATGTGAGCTGAGCCCACCAGGCTCACCACCCCCTCGGCCCGCCCGCCCCCGTGGCCGGCGGGCCGAGGCACGCCCGGACCCGGACGCGGCCCGGACGCACCCCGGGACACCGCCCGGACGCACCCCGGACACGGGCCGGACGGGCACGGCGCCACAGCCCCTCCGGGCGGCCCCCACCACCCGTTCGGACCCCCGCCACCGCCCGCCCCGGGCGCACCCGGGACTCCACGGGGCGTACCCGGACCACCCACCGAAACCGGCTACGCTCGGTGCCTATGTCACGCATCGACGGCCGCACCCCCGACCAGCTCCGCCCCGTCACCATCGAACGGGGCTGGAGCAAGCACGCCGAAGGCTCCGTCCTCATCTCCTACGGCGACACCAAGGTGCTGTGCACCGCCAGCGTCACCGAAGGCGTCCCGCGCTGGCGCAAGGGCAGCGGCGAAGGCTGGGTCACCGCCGAGTACTCAATGCTCCCCCGCGCCACCAACACCCGCGGCGACCGGGAGTCCGTCAAGGGGCGGCTCGGCGGACGCACCCACGAGATCAGCCGGCTCATCGGCCGCTCGCTGCGCGCCGTCGTCGACCACCGGGCGCTCGCCGAGAACACCATCGTCCTCGACTGCGACGTCCTCCAGGCCGACGGGGGCACCCGCACCGCCGCGATCACCGGCGCCTACGTCGCCCTCGTCGACGCCGTCGCCTGGGCGCGTGACAAGAAGATCCTCCGCGCCAAGGGCCAGCCGATCACCAGCGGCGTCAGCGCCGTCAGCGTCGGCATCATCGACGGCGTCCCGATGCTCGACCTCCCGTACGAGGAGGACGTCCGCGCCGAGACCGACATGAACATCGTCTGCACCTCCGACGGCCGCTTCGTCGAGGTCCAGGGCACCGCCGAGGGCGCCCCGTTCGACCGCGCACTGCTCGACCGGCTCCTCGACCTCGGCACCCTCGGCTGCGCCGAACTCGACGAGATCCAGCGCAAGGCCCTCGGCTCCCTCGAAGGCTGAGGTCTCGGTTCCGCTTCGGTTCCCGAAAACCCCCGGGCTCCGGCCTCGGTCGCTGTACAGGCCGGGTCCGGAGCCCGTACGGTTCCCGCAGCACCCGGTTGCGGGAACCGTGCACCCTCGGCGCGCGTCCTTCCCTTCCGGAAACCCGCGCACCGAGGAGGACCGGATGCCCCAGAGCATCGCCCGCCCCACCATGCTCGCCGTGGCCGGCCTGATCGCCATCCTCCCGCTCAGCGCCGTGAGTTGCGCGGCAGCCCAGAAGGCGCTCGACTGCGGCAACACCGCGGTCAAGATCACCGGTGACATCACCGAGGTCAGCAACGCCTACAGCAACGCCAGCAACGACGCGGCCGCCGCCGGGCAGGCGCTGCAGAAGCTCAAGAACGACCTCGACCAGCTCGGGAAGAACTCCAAGGACACCGACGTCTCCCAGGCCATCACCGACCTCTCCACCCAGGTCGACAAGGTCCAGCAGGCCGTCAACAACAAGCAGGTGCCGGACCTCAAGCCGCTCGGCGACGCCGCCTCGAACCTCACCAAGGTCTGCACCGGCTGACGTCCGGTTAGGGTGGTTTCATGACCACCCGACTCATCCTCGCCACCCGTAACCAGAACAAGGTCGTGGAGCTCCGCGACATCCTCGGCAGCGCCGGCCTGGACGTCGAACTGGTCGGCGCCGACGCCTACCCGGAGATCCCCGACGTCCGCGAGACCGGCGTCACCTTCGCGGAGAACGCGCTCCTCAAGGCCCACGCCCTCGCGCAGGCCACCGGCCTGCCCGCCGTCGCCGACGACTCCGGCCTCTGCGTCGACGTCCTCAACGGCGCCCCCGGCATCTTCTCCGCCCGCTGGGCGGGCAAGCACGGCGACGACCGCGCCAACCTCGACCTGCTGCTCGCCCAGCTCTCCGACATCGACGCGGTCCACCGCGGCGCCCACTTCTTCTGCGCCGCCGCCCTCGCCCTCCCCGACGGCACCGAGCGGGTCGTCGAGGGCCGCCTCCTCGGCACCCTCCGCACCGAGCCGTCCGGCGACGGCGGCTTCGGCTACGACCCGATCCTCCAGCCGCTCGGCGAGACCCGCACCTGCGCCGAACTGACGCCGGCGGAGAAGAACGCCATCAGCCACCGCGGCCACGCCTTCCGCGCCCTCGCCCCGGTGGTCCGGGACCTGTTGGGCTGAGTACGGCCGGGAGAACGACAATGTCCCGTTGACCTTCGATTCGAAGGTCAACGGGACATTCTGCTCGGTACGCCCGGTGGGACTCGAACCCACGACAATACGGACCTAAACCGTACCTCTCTAGCCAGCTGGAGTACGGGCGCATACCAGAGCTAGCCTACCGGCTCACTGTCCGGTGGGCCGCACCTTTCTGTCCGGCCTTCCGGCCGTTCCTTTCGCCGTGCGGCGCCCACACCCCCCGGAGCGGCCCGCTCCTTGTTCCGCCCGCAGTAGGTCGGCGTGATGGAGTGACAGTTCGGACAGAGCAGCCGGAGGTTCTCCCGCCTGTTGTCGAGCCAGTCGCCGTTGAGGTGGTCGACCTCCAGCGTCATCGGGAGCCCGAGCCAGACCGGGGGCGTGTCGCACATGTCGCAGCGATCCGGGTGCCCGAGGTGGACGAGCATGGCCCGGAGGCGGTCGCCGGGGATCCGGTGGCTTCCCGGTGGACGCCGGACGAGCAGTTCCTCGGCTCTCTTCCGCGGCCCCGTCCGTTGCCCCCTGTTGTGCGCCTGCCCGGTGAAGTGGCCGGTGTCGAGTCGGTGGAAGGCGATGCTCTCCCTGACCAGGGTGCGGGAGTTGCCGCCGTCCACCATGCCGAGCGCGAGTATGACGCCGCGGAAGCTCCGGTTGGTCGCGACGGCCTGTGTCAGGACCTCGCGGGGGATCGCTGCGGCCCTGCGGCCGCCGTCGCCCCGGAAGGTGAAGTGCGAGGTGTCGATGTCGAATTCGGCCAGTCGCTTCTTCAGGTACGAGTACAGGCTGTCGTAGGGCGTCACTCCCAGGTGCACCATCATCGCGTTGATGCTGTCACTGTTCGCAGCGGCCTCGGTCAGGGCTTCGCGCGAGTACCGGCGACGCCCGTAGTCCGGGCGGCCCTCGTTAAAGTGCGAGGTGTCGATCCCGTAGTGCCGCAGCCGCTTGCTCAGGTAGCTGTGCGTGCCACCCGCCATCGGTACGCCGAGCCGCCGCATCATGTCGTTGATGCTGGTCGACTCCGCGGCGACCGAGGCCAGCAGCTCGTGGGTGTATCTGGTGACCGGCATGGTGTTCCCCTTCGGGCGTGTGGGCCCGTCCCCCGTGTGGGCGAACGACCGGCCGGTCGTCCGGTCACGGGCTCACCACCAGTACGTGGGGTAGCGGCGGTTGCGGAGGCGGGCGGCGACGAGGCCGGTGAGGGTGAGGAGGGCGGCGGCGAGGGCCAGGAGCGGGAGGAAGTGGCGGGGGTCCGGGGAGGTGAGGGTGACGATGACGGCGGTCGCGGCGGCGGGGGAGTGCGGGGTGCGGGCGAGGGTCATGACGCCGAGGGCGAGGCCGCCGGCGATGGCGGCCGACCAGTAGGCGGGGGTGGTGAGGGCGAGGACGGCGTAGCCGGTGAGGGCGGAGAGCAGTTGGCCGCCGATGACGCTGCGGGGTTGGGCGAGGGGGAGGTCGGGGGCGCCGGCGATGAGGGCCATGGAGGCGGCGAGGGGTGGGATGAGCAGGGGGTGTTCGGTGAGGGTGCCGAGGGCGGCGAGGAGGAGGAGGGCGGTGACGGCGGTGGCCGTGGAGGCGAGGACGGCGGTGGTGGCGGGGCGGGCGGGGGCTCGGCTGGGGAGGGGCACGGCGGCGGCTTCCTAACGCTTGTCATTGACTTGTAGCGTTAGTTTGCTCGGCTTGGCTAGCGGATGGCAAGCCGCGTTACCGTTAGGTATGGGTATGGGCAGGGATGTGGTGGAGCACGGTGCGGTCGACGGGATGCCGGTCGACGGTGAGCACGTGGCACTGGACCTGGTGAACAGCACCTTCATCCGGGGCGGCCTGCGCGGCCACCTGGTGGACGTGCTGGTGGAGCCCGCGGGTCTGGCGGCCTGGGTGGAGCGGCATGCGGACGGGCTGGATCCGGCGAGCGCGCCGGCCGGGGAGCTGGGTCCGGCGGAGCTGGCGGCCTTCCGGGAGCTGCGGCGGGCGCTGCGGGCGGTGCTGACCGCGGTGGTGGCGGGCGGGCCGGCGGCGGAGCCGGACGTCGCGGTGGTGAACGAGGCGCTGCGGGCGGCTCCGGGGTGGGCGGAGCTGCCGCCGGGGGCGGTGGGGCGGGCGGTGCCGCGGAGTCTGGCGGGGGAGCGGGGGAGGGTGCTGCTGGCGCGGGTGGCGCAGGCGGCGGTGGAGTTGCTGACGGGGGAGCGGCGGGAGTCGGTGAAGGCGTGTCCGGCGCCGGGCTGCATCCTCTTCTTCCTGCAGCAGCACGCGCGGCGGGCGTGGTGTTCGACGTCCTGCGGGACGCGGGTGCGGGTGGCCCGGCACAGCCGCCGGCGTGCGGAGGAGTGAGCGCCGCGGCGATCCGGGACGTGGTCCGGAGGGGGACCTGGCTGACCGTCGACAATCAGCCGTTCGACCGGCGATGTTGGGGAATTGATTACCAATTGGTACAGACCTATTGACCTATGTGGTTCAGACCACATAGCTTCAGCGCCAATCTGCTTTCCCCCACTGTGCGTGCTCCCCCACAGGCACGCGCCGGCACTCTGCCCGGAGGACCGAGTGTTGATCCGATCCACGGCTGAGCGGCGTCCCACCGCTGCTCGCCGTTCCACGAGCCCGGCGGCCCGCGCCGGCCTGGCCTCGCTGGCTGCCGCCGCCATGGCCGGCCTGCTGGTGGCCACGCTGGGCGCGGCGCCCTCCCAGGCGTCCGCCACCGTCGACAACGCGGCCTGTCGTCCGGACGGTCAGTACGCCACGCCCGGCGTCGACGTTCCGTACTGCAGCGTCTACGACACCAACGGCCGCGAGAAGATGGGCGCCGATCACCAGCGCCGCATCATCGGCTACTTCACCGGCTGGCGTACCGGCAAGGACGGCACCCCGCCGTACCTGGTGAGCGACATCCCCTGGGACAAGGTCACCCACCTCAACTACGCCTTCGGCCACGTCGGTTCCGACAACAAGCTGTCGGTCGGCACGGACAACGACAAGAACGAGGCCACCGGGATCTCCTTCCCCGGCGTGCCCGGCGCGGAGCTGGACCCGTCGCTGCCCTACAAGGGTCACTTCAACCTGCTGACGAAGTACAAGAAGCAGTACCCGAACGTCAAGACCATGATCTCGGTCGGTGGTTGGACCGAGACCGGCGGGTACTTCGGGGACGACGGCAAGCGCGTCAACTCCGGCGGCTTCTACTCGATGACCGTCAACCCGGACGGCAGCGTCAACCAGGCGGGCATCGACTCCTTCGCCACCTCGGCCGTCGACTTCATCAAGAAGTACGGCTTCAACGGCGTCGACGTCGACTACGAGTACCCGACCTCGATGAAGGACGCGGGCAACCCGCTGGACTGGCAGCTCGCCAACAGCAAGCGCGGTTCGCTGGCCAAGGGCTACGCCGCCCTGATGAAGACGCTCCGCGAGAAGCTGGACCGGGCGGGCGCCACCGACGGCAAGCACTACCTGCTCTCGGTCGCGGCCCCGTCGTCCGGCTACCTGCTGCGCGGCATGGAGACGTTCCAGATCGCGCAGTACCTGGACTACGTCAACATCATGTCGTACGACCTGCACGGCGCCTGGAACAAGTACGTCGGCCCGAACGCCTCGCTGTTCGACGACGGCAAGGACGGCGAGCTGGCGGCGGCCAACGTCTACGGCACCGGCCAGTACGGCGGCATCGGTTACCTCAACACCGACTGGTCGTACCACTACTTCCGCGGCGCGATGCCCGGCGGCCGGATCAACGTCGGTCTGCCGTACTACACCCGCGGTTTCAAGAACGTGGTCGGCGGCACCAACGGCCTCTGGGGCACCGCCTCGGCGACCACCTGCCCGGTCGGATCCGGCCTGACCGCGTGCGGTGACGGCGCGGTCGGCATCGACAACATCTGGAACGACAAGGACGACGCGGGCAAGGAGTCCCCGGCCGGGTCGAACCCGATGTGGCACGCCAAGAACCTGGAGAAGGGCATCCTGCCCGACTACCTCTCCAAGTACGGCGTGAAGGACACCGCGCTGACGGGCACCTACGCCCGCAACTACAGCTCCGCCCTGGTGGCGCCGTGGCTGTGGAACGACGCCAAGAAGGTGTTCCTCTCCACCGAGGACGAGCAGTCGGTGGGCGCCAAGGCCGACTACATCGTCAACCAGGGCGCCGGCGGCGCGATGATCTGGGAGCTGGCCGGCGACTACAAGTGGGACGCGGCCGCGAACGGCGGCAAGGGCCAGTACGTCCCGGGCAACACGCTCACCTCGCTGATGTACGACAAGTTCAAGGCGGCCTCGCCGTACGGCGCGATCCGCTCGACGACGGCGCTGCCGCAGCAGACCCTGCCGATCGACGTGTCGTTCACCAACTTCGCGCTGGGTGACTCGAACTACCCGATCAACCCGAAGATCCACATCGTCAACAACTCGACGCTGACCCTGCCGGGCGGCACCGAGTTCCAGTTCGACTACAGCAACTCGGCCCCGGGCAACGCCAAGGACCAGTCCGGCTTCGGTCTGACGGTCATCAAGCAGGACCACACCGGGTCGGGCAACGTGGGCGGCCTCAAGGGCACCTACAACCGCGTGTCGGTCAAGCTGCCGGGCTGGCAGTCGCTGGCGCCGGGTGCGTCGATCGACATGGACTTCACCTACTACCTGCCGGTCTCGACCCCGTCCAACTGGACGGTCAACGTGGGCGGCACGCTGTACGGCCTCAAGGGTGACCTGACCCGCGGCGCGGTGAACGGCGGCACGCCGACCCCGACCGTGACGCCCACCGTGACCCCGACCGTCACCCCGACCGTGACGCCCACCGTGACCCCGACCGTCACCCCCACGGTGACGCCGACCGTCACGCCCACCGTCACGCCGACCGTGACCCCGACCACCGGCACCTGCGCCGCTGCGCCGAGCTGGGACGCGGCCACCACCTACGCGACGCCGACCAAGGTGTCGTGGAAGGGCCACTACTACCAGAACAAGTGGTGGACCAAGGGCGACGACCCCGCCGCCAGCGGCGCGTGGGGAGTCTGGAGCGACCTCGGGGCCTGCTGATGACAGCGGTCTCCTGAGGTGAGAGACGGCGGTGGCGGTGCACCCGGTCGGGGGGTGCGCCGCCACCGCTGCGTCGTGCCCGGGGGCGCCCCGGGGCCCGGCCCCCGGCCGCTACTTCTCGATGTCGCCGCGCATCCCGGCGAAGAGGGCCGCGGCCTCGGCGGGGGTGCTCTTCGGGAACAGGGCCACGCCCGCCGTGGAGGCGTCGGACCAGCCGCAGAGGACGTCGGTGGTGGGTGCCGCCGGAAGCTGCAGGCACTCCAGCGAGCCGCCGAGCGGGCCGGCCGCGTACGGGACGCCGGAGGTCGGGTCGCCGGTGGAGCCGTGCTGCTGGGCGTAGTCGATCAGACCGCGCCAGAGGTGCTCGCGGCGCTTGGCCGGGTCCTCGGGGACGTTGTCGACGGCGACCAGCAGGATCCGGCGGCCGGAGGTCTGTCCGGCGCGGTCGTAGTTCGCGACCACCAGGTGCATGCCGTCGCGCATCTCGCCCGGGTCGACGGGGACGTCGGAGACGGCGTCGGGGCCGGTGGTCCTGGCCAGTCCGCCGGCCGTCCGGGCCTCGACGACCTGGCGCTTGCCGGTCGGCGAGGTCGGCGCGGTCGGCGCGGTCGGCTTGGCGGAGGCCGAGGACGGCGCGGCGGTGGTCGGCGGCGCGGTGGGCCGAGCGGTGGTCGACGCGGTCGGAGCGGCGGGCTGCCCGGCAGGCGGGGTGCTCACGGGCTCGGTGGTCGGCCGGGTGGGCGGCGGCGGCACGGCACTGTCGTCGTTCTCCGGTCCGCAGGCGCTCAGTGCGAGGACGGCGGCGACCACGCCGACGACGGCGAGGCGGGTGACGGAACCGGATCTGGCGCTCTGCACGGCTCACTCCAGGGGCGTGGCGGGACCCGGGCGGCGGGCCCGGTGAGCAGCACGCTAGGGCCCGCCGCGGACCGCCCGACAGGGCCTTCGCGGAGTGGGGACAGCACCGGGACGAGGCGGTGACGAAGCGGGCCCCGCCGCGTCCCGGTGCGGTGCGCGGTCTCAGGCGGTCTCGACCTTGAGGTCGCGCAGCAGCTTGGCCACGTGGCCGGTCGCCTTGACGTTGTACAGGGCGTGCTCGACCTTGCCGTGCTCGTCGACGATCACGGTGGAGCGGATCACGCCGGTCACGGTCTTGCCGTACAGCTTCTTCTCGCCGAACGCGCCGTACGCCTCCAGGACCTTCTTCTCCGGGTCGGAGAGCAGGGTGACCTTGAGGTCCTCGGCCTCGCGGAACTTGCCGAGCTTCTCCGGCTTGTCCGGCGAGATGCCGATGACGTCGTACCCCGCGCCGGCGAAGACCTCCAGGTTGTCCGTGAAGTCGCACGCCTGCTTGGTGCAGCCGGGGGTGAGCGCGGCGGGGTAGAAGTAGACGATCACCTTGCGGCCGAGGTGGCCGGCGAGGGACACCTCGTTGCCGTCGGCGTCGGACAGGGTGAAGGCGGGCGCGGTGTCGCCGGGCTGGAGACGCTCACTCACGGGGTTTCTCCTGGTGCTGGACGGGCGGTCGTACCACGGCCAACTTACCCCCGTTGGTGGGTGGGGCCGCGCGGGGCCGCCCGTCAGCTGACACACTGGGTCAGTCGTAGGAGCAGGACAACATCAGTGAATGGGGTGGCCCGAGTGGGCGAGGCGAGCAGTACGGACAAGTCGGTGCGGACGACCGCTCAGATCGAGGCGGACATCTCCCGGACCCGCACCCAGCTGGCGGAGACCCTGGACGAGCTCGCCATGCGGGTCCACCCGACCACCATCTCCGCCCAGGTGAAGGCGAAGGCCGTGGCCACGGTCGAGGAGAAGGCCGGCCGGGCGTACGTGGCGGCCAGCGGGCTGGTCGAGCAGGCCCGGGCGCAGTTCGTGGACGAGAAGGGCCGGCCGCGCAAGGAGCGGATCGTCCCGGCCGCGCTGGTCGGCGTCGGCCTGGTGCTGCTGGTCGCCTCGGCCCGCAAGCGCCGCAAGGGCTGAGCGGGGCCGGGAGGCCGATCGACGTGGGCCGGGCACGGTTGTGCCCGGCCTCCCGCTTGTCGGGCTGCCGGCTGCCGGGCCGACCTCACACGGCGCGCCCGGGAGCGGTACCTTCGGGATCGTGAGTACGAACGACGAACCGACCCAGCTGTCCCGTTCCGCCGTGAGCGACGTGCCGCGTCACGACCGGCTGGGCGAGAAGCTGCCGATCAAGATGCTGCACGACCGGGTGCTGGTGAAGACCGAGATCGGCGAGGGCGAGCGGCGCTCGACCGGCGGCATCCTCATCCCGGCCACCGCGGAGCTGTCCAAGCGCTGCGCGTGGGCGGAGGCCGTCGCGGTGGGGCAGAGCGTCCGCTCGGTGGAGCCGGGGGACCGGGTGCTGTACGACCCGGAGGACAAGCTGGAGGTCGAGGTGCGCGGCGCGACCTACGTGCTGCTGCGCGAGCGGGACCTGCACGCGGTGGCCGCGATGCGTTTCGGCGACACCGAGGGATCGACCGGGCTGTACCTGTGAACCCCTGACCTGCGAACTTCTGACGCGAAGCCCCTGACGAGGAGCACCCGACGCGGAGCCCCTGACGCGGGGTCCGCGGCGCGGAGCCCCTGACGCGGGGCTCCCGGCGGGCCGTCACGCCGTGGGCGTGGCGGCCCGCCGTGCTGTTCGGGGCCGGTTCCGGCCGGAGGGGAGTCGGCCGGAGGAGCGGCCCGTCAGGCGGGCGGCCGGTCGGCGGGCGGCGGGGTGTCGGGCTGGGGCCGGCCGGTCGTGGTGGGGGGACGTCCGGTCGCGGGCGGCGCGGTCGTGGCCGGCCCCTGGGTGGGCGGTGTGGTCGGTTTGGGCTGCTCGGTGGGCCGGTCCGTGGTGGGCCGGGCGGTCGGCGAGGACTGTGACGGCTCGGGTTCCCGGGTGGTCGGGGTGATCATGGTCGGCTGGGCGGGTTCGGTGGTGGGCTGCTCGGGTTCCTCCGTCGGCCGGGTGGTGGCGGTGGGCCGCTTGGGAGGGGTGGGCACGGACTGTCCGGGGCCGGTGCCGCCCGCGCCGCCGGTGCCGCCGCTTCCGCCCGTGGTGTCGGCCCCACCGGTCCCACCGGCCCCACCGGTCCGGCCGGGTGCGGTGTCGGCGGAGGGCGACGGCGAGGCCGAGGCCGAGGGGGCGGTGAAGGTGGGGGTCGGGCTGCCGGTGGGCCTGGTGTTGCCGCCGCTGGGCCGGAGGTCGAAGGACTGGACGACGGTGCCGTCCAGGACCTCGCTCATGTAGGCGGTCCAGATCTCGGTGGGGAAGGCGCCGCCGTTGATCCGGGTGTAGCCGGCGGTGCCGGCCAGGGGTTCCTTGGCGTGGGTCTTCGGGTTCTCCCGGAAGAGGCCGACGGTGGTGGCGAGTTCGGGGGTGTACCCGGCGAACCAGGCGGACAGGTTGGAGTCGGTGGTGCCGGTCTTGCCGGCGGCGGGCCGGCCGAGGTCGAGGGCGGCGGCGCCGGTGCCGCGCGGGCTGACGACGTCGCGCAGGACGTCGGTGACGGCGTCGGCGGTGCCCCGGTCGACCGCCGTGGTGGGTGCGTGCTCCGGCATCCTGGGGACGTCGACGGAGCCGGAGCCGGCGTTGACGCGTTCGAGGGCGCTCACCGACCAGGGGGTGTACGCCTCGCCGTGGTTGGCGAGGGCGGCGTAGACGCCGGCCAGGTCGAGGGCGCTGGGGGTGGCGGTGCCGAGGGTCATCGAGGTGTTGGCGGGGTCCAGGCCGGGGACGTCGTCGGGGATGCCGAGTCGCAGGGCGGTGTCCCGGACGTGGGCGAGTCCGGCGTCGACGCCTTCCTGCGCGTACACCGAGTTGACGGACTTGACCATGGCCTGGCGCAGGCTGATGGAGCCGTAGTCGATGTCGTCCTCGTTGGGCGGCGCGTACGGGGTGGGGCCGTCGGTGACGGGGCGTTCGCTGGTGCCGTCGTAGTGGGTCTCGGTGGTGATGGGGAGCCCGTCGTCGCTGCTGCGGCCGGAGGTGAGGCCGGCGGCGAGGTCGATGGGCTTGAAGGTGGAGCCGATCTGGTTGTCCTGGCGCAGCGCGTCGTTGTAGGGCTGTTTGGCGTAGTCGGGCCCGCCGTAGGCGGCGACGACGCGGCCGGTCCCGGGTTCGACGGAGGCGCCGGCGACCCGGACGTCGGTGTCGGTGTCGGGTCGGGCGGTGGGGTCGAGCTCGTCGGTGAGCTGTTCCTGGACGGCCCGCGCGAAGGCGTCCTGCTTCTCCTGGTCGAAGGTGGTGGTGATGCGCCAGCCGCCGGCCTTGAGGGTGGGGGTGTCGATGATGCGGTGGGAGATCAGGTAGTTGTCGGCGACGCCGACGAGGTAGCCGGCCTGGCCGCGGAGTCCGCTGGTGGGCTGGGGGTCGACCGGGTCGGGGAAGGCGACGGCGGCGCGGTCGACGGCGGTGAGGAAGCCGAGCTGGACCATGCCGTCGAGGGTGTAGTGCCAGCGGGCGACGGCCCTCTCGCGGTTGGCGGGGGTGGCGGTCTTGACGTCGTAGGCGCTGGGTGCCTGGAGCAGGGCGGCGAGGTAGGCGCTCTGGGGGAGGGTGAGCTGGGAGACGTCGACGCCGTAGTAGGCGCGGGCGGCGCTCTGGATGCCGTAGGCGCCGCGGCCGAAGTAGCTGGTGTTGAGGTAGCCGGTGAGGATCTCGTCCTTGTCGCGCTGCTGGTCGACCTTGAGGGCGATGAAGAGTTCGCGGCCCTTGCGTTCGATGGTCTGGGTCTGGGTGAGGTAGTAGTTCTTGACGTACTGCTGGGTGATGGTGGAGCCGCCCTGCATGCCCTTGCCGGTGAGGGTGTTCCAGCCGGCCCGGACCATGCCCTTCAGGTCGATGCCCCGGTTCTGGTAGAAGGTGCGGTCCTCGGCGGAGACGACGGCGTGCCGGGTGTCGACGGGGATCTGTTCGATCGTCACGTCGGTGCGGTTGACGGCTCCGGTGCGGGCGATCTCGGTGACGCCGTCGGCGTAGAGGTAGATGTTGCTCTGGGCGACGGCGTGGGCGTTGGGGTCGGGCACGGGGACGATGACGTAGAGCACGGCGAAGGCGCCGACGGCGAGCAGCAGGACGGCGGTGAGGGCGCCGAGGATGACCCGCCAGGTGGGCAGGAGCCGCCGCCAGAACGGCAGGGCGCGGCGGGCCTCGCGGCGGGCGGCCCGTCTGGCCTGGCGGCGGGTGCTCAGGGTCATGCCGAGATTATGTGCTATTTGATCGTCGATCAGGTGCTGACCGGGCGTCGGTCGGGTGCCGGAAAAACCGGGTGCGGCGGGTAGTTCGCGGCGGTACGGTGAAAGGTGCAAGCCATATGGCGCACCTGGTTCCGGCGTACGTGTTCCGCGTTCCGGCCCGGTGCGGTTCCGGTCGAGCTCCGCCGCCCGGCCCGGTACCCCCGGGGGACGGTGGTCGGGGCGGGTTCGGCGTGCGCCGGTGCGGTTCGGCACCGCCCTGCGCTCTGATTTGTCGACAAGGAGACAATATGCAGAAGGCTGTTCCCGTGGCGCCCCGCGCCACCCACCCGCCCGATCCCGACGGCACCCCCGCGGGCGGCGCGGCGCGCCTCTACACGGCGATCGCCCGCGGCGCGTTCCGCCGCTTCTCCACCTACCGCGCCGCCACGCTGGCCGGCGCCTTCACCAACACCGTCTTCGGCTTCATCCTCGCCTACACCTTCCTCGCCCTCTGGCAGGCCCGGCCCGGCCTCGGCGGCTACGACCAGAGCGCCGCCGTCACCTACATCTGGGTCAGCCAGGCGCTGCTGGTCACGGTCGCCGTCTGGGGCGGCGGCTTCCAGGACGACGTCCAGGAGCGGTTCCGCAGCGGCGACATCGCCGTCGACCTGTACCGTCCGGTGGACTTCCAGGGCTGGTGGCTGGCCACGGACCTCGGCCGGGCCGCCTTCCACCTGCTCGCCCGCGGCGTCCCGCCGCTGCTGGCCGGCGCCCTGGTCTTCCACACCCGGATGCCCGAGGCCCCGCTGACCTGGGTGTTCTTCCTGATCTCGGTCCTGCTCGCGGTGGTGGTCAGCTTCGGGCTGAGGTTCCTCGTCTCGCTCACCGGCTTCTGGCTGCACGACTCCGAAGGGGTGCGCGCGGTGATGCTGGTGGTGGCGATGTTCTTCTCCGGGATGCTGCTGCCGATCGGGCTCTTCCCCGGAGTGCTCGGCGAGGTCGCCCCCGTGCTGCCCTGGGCCGCGCTGGTACAGGTGCCGACCGACGTCTTCCTGGAACGGTCGACCGGTACCGGCCTGCTCGGCGCGTTCGGCTTCCAGCTGGCCTGGGCGCTGGTGCTGCTCGCGGCCGGCCGGCTGTTCCAGCTGCTCGCGACCCGCAAGGTGGTGGTCCAGGGTGGCTGAGCCGACCACGTCCCTCCCGGGCGCCGCGGCCACGGACACCGTGATCCGGGAGGCAGTGACCCGGGGTGCCGACCTCGGCGACGTCACCCGCGACACCCCGGCCGCCCGTACGGCGTGGGCGCTGCGCTCCTGGTGGCTCACCGCCGCCATGTGGACCAAGGCGATCATGTCCTACCGGGCGTCCTTCGTCCTGATGCTCGGCGCCAACGTCGTGGTCACCTTCCTCGACTTCGCCGTGGTGATCCTGATGTTCCGGCACACCGACACGCTCGGCGGCTGGACCCTGGCCGAACTCGGCTTCCTCTACGGCACGTCCACGCTCGCCCTCGGCCTGGCCAACCTGTTCGTCGGCTCCATCGACGCGCTCGGCGAGCGGATCCGGGCCGGCACGCTGGACACCATGCTGGTCCGGCCCGCGCCCGCGCTGGCCCAGCTCTGCGCCGAGCGGTTCTCGCTGCGCCGGCTCGGCCGGCCGCTCCAGGCGGTGGCGGTGCTCGGCTGGGCGGTGGCCGCGCTGGACGTCCACTGGACCTGGGACCGGATCCTGCTGGTGCCCGTCCTGCTGATCTGCGGCACCCTCATCTTCGCGGCCGTCTTCATCGGCTTCGCCAGCCTCCAGTTCTGGTGGGGCGAGGCCAAGGAGCTGCAGAACTCCTTCACCTACGGCGGCGCCACCCTGCTGCACTACCCGCCGACGATCTTCGCCAAGGAGCTCGTCGCCGGTGTCGTCTTCGGCGTGCCGCTGGCCTTCGTCAACTGGCTGCCCGCGTTGCGGATCCTCGACAAGCCCGATCCGCTCGGCCTGCCGACCGCCTTCCAGTTCGCCTCCCCGCTGGCCGCCGCGCTCGGCCTGGCCGCCGCCGGGCTCGCCTGGCGGGCGGGCCTGCGCGCCTACCGCGGCGCCGGCAGCTGAACCAGGCCGCCGGACCGGGCAGTCGATCCCGTCGGCCGTACGCGCCGTACGCGCCGTACGCGCCGGGCCCGGCAGCCGAACCCCACCCCCGTTCTGAGGACATCCCATGGCACTGATCGAACTCGACGACGTCCGCCGCACCTTCACCGTCCGCGCCAAGGTCGGCCGGCTCCGGCGGGAGAAGCGCGAGGTGCGCGCCGTCGACGGGCTGAGCTTCACCGTCCGGGCCGGCGAGTGCGTCGGCTACATCGGCCCCAACGGCGCCGGCAAGTCCACCACCATCAAGATGCTCACCGGCATCCTCGTCCCCACCGCCGGGCGGCTGCGCGTCGCCGGCGTCGACCCGGCCCGCGAGCGGGTCGCCCTGGCCCGCCGGATCGGCGTCGTCTTCGGACAGCGCACCACCCTCTGGTGGGACCTCCCGCTGCGCGACTCCTACGAACTCGCCCGCCGGATCTACCGCATCCCCGAGCACCGATATCGGGCCAACCTGGAACGCTGCGTCGAACTGCTCGACCTCGGGGCGCTGCTCGACACCCCCGTCCGGCAGCTCTCGCTCGGCCAGCGGATGCGCGGCGACCTCGCCGCCGCCCTGCTGCACGACCCGCAGGTGCTCTACCTCGACGAGCCCACCATCGGCCTGGACGTGGTCAGCAAGGGCAAGGTCCGCGAGTTCCTCCGCGAGGTCAACCGCGACCGGGGCACCACCGTGCTGCTCACCACCCACGACCTCACCGACATCGAGCAGCTCTGCGACCGGGTCATGGTCATCGACCACGGCCGGGTGGTGTACGACGGCGGGCTGGACGGGCTGCACGCGGCCGGTGAGAGCGAGCGGACCCTGGTGGTCGACCTCGCCGAGGCCCGTCCGCCGATCGAGGTGGCGGGGGCCCGGGTGGTGCGGGTCGAGGGCCCGCGCCAGTGGCTGGCCTTCCCGGCGCAGCAGAGCGCGGCCCCGATCGTCGCCGCCGTGGCCGAGCGGTACCCGCTGGTCGACCTGTCGGTGCGCGAGCCGGCCATCGAGGACGTGATCGCCCGGATGTACGCGGAGGTCGCGATCGGCTGACCGTGACGTGACCGGCCCGTGGGCCTCTCCCCGGGCCTCCCCACGGGCCGGTTCGCGGGCCGGTTCGCGGGGCGGTCACCGGGGGCGGGGCGCTCGACCGTACGTTCCGCCGCCCGTCCGCGCGTTCCCCTCCCGTCACCTGTCCGGGTGGCGGTCGTGACTCCGTGCCGCACAGCCGAGTTGACCTTGCATCGCCGGGCGGACCGTGGTCCGCCCGGTGCATGCTCGGCGATTAGCGCACCGGAGGGGCAGCGCCCGATGACCGTACCCGACGTGACCGTGGTGATCGCGGTCTACAACACCATGCCGTACCTGATCGCCTGCCTGGACTCGTTGGTCCGGCAGACCATCGGGCACGTGCGCATGGAGGTGGTCGCGGTCGACGACGGTTCGACGGACGGCGGAGGCGCCGTGCTCGACGACTACGCGGCCCGCCACCCCGGGCTGTTCCAGGTCGTCCACCAGGCCAACTCCGGCGGCCCGGCGGCCCCGACCAACCGGGGTCTGGCGCTCGCCCGCGGCCGGTACGTGCTCTTCCTCGGCGCCGACGACTGGCTCGGCGGCGAGGCGCTGGAGCGGATGGTGGCCGCCGCGGACGACTGGGAGTCGGACGTGCTGATCCCCAAGCAGATCGGGGTCAACGGGCGGCTGGTGCCGCAGGGCATCTTCGGCGGGACCTCCCCCTCGGTCGGCTTCGAGGACTCCGCGCTGGCCTGGGCGCTCGCCGACACCAAGCTCTTCCGGCTGGACCTGATCCGGCGCCACAACCTGGCCCGCAAGGAGGAGCTCAAGGTCTACTCCGACCAGCCCTTCACCCTCGCCGCGTGCCTGCGGGCCCGCCGGATCTCCGTCCTCGCCGACTACGACTACTACTTCCTGGTGCTGCGCGAGGACCGGGGCAACGTCACCCAGCGGGCCGGCGCGCTGGACCGGATCCGCGGCGTCGCGGCGGTGCAGTGGGTGGCGGCCGAGCTCGCCGCCCCCGGCGGCCAGCTGGACGCGATCAAGGCGCGGCACTTCGGCTGGGAGGTCCCGCAACTGCTGCAGGACGACTTCCTGCGGCTCGACGAAGGGCTGCAGGGCGAGATCTGCGGCGGGGTGGGCGAACTGGTCCGGCAGTTCGGCGCCCGCGAGGTGTACCACCGGATCACCGTGTCCGACCGGCTGCGCCTCGAACTCGCCGCCGCCGGCCGGGTGGACGCGGTCCGCGAGCTGATCGCGTACGAGGCGGAGCACGGCGATCCGCCGGTGGTGGCGGACGGGCGGCAGCGCTACGCCGGGTACCCGGCGTTCCGGGCCGGCGGTCCGGGACTGCCGGACGACCTGTTCCTGCTCGGGGAGGAGCCCGCGCCCGACGAGGCGCCGCAGCTCCGGCTCGTGCAGCAGCTCTGGCGCGGCGCCGTACCGGTCCAGGTGCGCCGCCGTCTTCGCCGCTACCCGGCCTGGCGCCGGTTCGCCGAGTCGGTGGCCGCCCCGGCCGCGGACCGGCCGGAAGGGGGACGGGGATGAGCCCGCTGGACATCCGCCCGACGGCAGGCGTGCCGCTCGACATCTGCGTGGTCGGCCTCGGCAAGCTCGGGCTGCCGCTCGCCGTCCAGTTCGCCGCCATGGGGCACCGGGTGACCGGAGCCGACGTCGCTCCGCCGGTCGTCGAGGCCGTGAACCTGGGCAGGCCCCCGTTCCCCCGCGAGGCGGGGCTGGACGAGGCGCTCAAGCGGGTGGTGGCCGAGGGCCGGCTGTCCGCCACCACCGACACCACCGCCGCGGTCGCCCGGTCGGAGGCCGTCGTCCTGGTGGTCCCGCTGGTCACCACCGCCGAGGGTGAGCCGGACTTCACGCTGCTGGACGCGGCCACGGACGCCGTCGCCGCCGGGCTGCGCCGGGGCACTCTGGTCAGCTACGAGACCACCCTGCCGGTGGGCGTGACCCGGGGCCGCTGGGCGCCGCGCCTGGCCGCCGGATCGGGGCTGGTCCCGGGTCGGGACTTCGCGCTGGTGTTCAGCCCCGAGCGGGTCCGCACCGGCCGGGTCTTCGCGGACCTGCGCCGCTACCCCAAGCTGGTCGGCGGGATCGACCCGGCCGCCACCCGGCGCGGCGCCGAGTTCTACCGGGCCGTGCTGGACTTCGACCCGCGCCCCGACCTGGCCCGGCCCAACGGCGTCTGGGAGCTGGAGTCGGCCGAGGCCGCCGAGTTCGCCAAGCTCGCCGAGACGACCTACCGGGACGTCAACATCGCGCTCGCCAACCAGTTCGCCCGGTACGCGGACCGGGTCGGGGTGGACTTCGCGGCCGTCGCCGACGCCTGCAACTCCCAGCCGTTCAGCCATCTGCACCGGCCGGGTGTCGCGGTCGGCGGGCACTGCATCCCGGTGTACCCGCGGCTCTACCTGTGGAACGACCCCTCGGCGACGGTGGTCCGGGCGGCGCGGGCGGCCAATCTGGAGATGCCGGAGTACGCGGTCGGCGTGCTGGACGGCGCGCTGGTCGCGGGCAGGGTCGCGGGTGAGGGCGAGGCCCCGGGTGGGGGTGCGGGCGCGTGGCCGGGCGGCGAGGCGGGCGGCGGCGCGGCGCCGGGCGGCGGCGGGGTGGCCGGACAGGGGGTGCTGGTGCTCGGCGCGGCGTACCGGGGCGGCGTCAAGGAGACGGCGTACTCGGGGGTGTTCCCGCTGGTCGAGGCGTTGCGGGCGGTCGGCGCCCACCCGTACGTGTCCGATCCGCTGTACCGGGCGGAGGAGCTGGCCGCGCTCGGCCTGCCTCCCCACGAGGGCGAACCGGTGGTGGCGGCGGTGCTCCAGGCCGACCACCCCGAGTACCGCGAGCTGGCGCCCGCCGACCTGCCGGGCGTCCGGGTGCTGCTGGACGGGCGGCGGTGCACCGATCCGGACCGGTGGGCCGTGGACGGAGTGCGCCGGATCGTCCTCGGGGGCGCGTGACGAGCTCCCGAGCAGGGGGGTCGCACCACGGACCCGGCGCACGTTTACCGGGCACGCCGTCCGCTCGCGCCGGGTAACGGGCAGACTGGCGGGGTGAGCGACGAAGCCTTGAGCGGGACGGGCCCCGGGGTCCGGTTCACCGCGGCCGACGAAGAGAAGACACGCGGCGTCCGCCGGATGAAGACCATCGCGACCGGCCTGCTGGCCTTCGCGACCCTGGTCTTCGCCCTGGCGACCTGGGCGGAGTCGGCCGGCGCCGGCGCCTGGGCCGGGTACGTGGCGGCCGCCGCCGAGGCGGGCATGGTCGGCGCGCTGGCCGACTGGTTCGCCGTGACCGCGCTGTTCCGGCGGCCGTTCGGCCTGCCGATCCCGCACACCGCGATCATCCCGACCAAGAAGGACGCGTTCGGCCGCTCGCTCGGCGACTTCGTCGGAGAGAACTTCCTCTCCGGCCAGGTCGTGCGCGGCCGGCTCGCGGCGCTCGGCATCGCCCGCAGGCTCGGGGAGTGGCTGGCCGCCCCCGGCAGCGCCGAGCGGGTCACCAAGGAGGCCTCGGCGGCGCTGCGCGGCGTGCTCGCGGTGCTCCGCGACGACGACGTGCAGGCGGTCGTCGCCGAGGCGGTGACCAGACGCGCGGCGGCCACCTCGGTCGCCGAGCCCGCCGGCCGGATGCTCGGCAAGGTGGTCGCGGACGGCGGGCACCACGGGGTGGTCGACCTGATCGCGGTCCGGGCGCACGACTGGCTGGCCGAGAACCACGCCGAGGTGGTCGACCGGGTGACCCAGAAGACCCCCGGCTGGACGCCGAAGTTCATCGACCATCAGGTCGGCGAGCGGGTCTACAAGGAGCTGATGCGGTTCGTCACCGACATCCGGGACGACCAGGAGCATCCGGCGCGCGGCGCGATCGACAACTTCCTCGCCGACTTCGCCACCGAGCTGCAGACCGACCCGGAGACCATCGCCCGGGTCGAGCGGGCCAAGGCCGACCTGCTGGCCCGCCCCGAGGTCCAGGACCTGATCGCCTCCACCTGGGCCGCCGTCCGCTCGCTGGTGATGAACGCCGCCGAGGACGAGGAGAGCGAGCTGCGCCGGCGCATCCGCGAGGGCGTGCGGACCTTCGGTGCGCGCCTCGCGACGGACGCGAAGCTCCAGGCCAAGGTGGACGGCTGGCTCCAGGACGCCGCCCAGTACCTGGTCGACACCTACCGGACCGAGATCACGTCGATCATCTCCGAGACGGTGGCGGGCTGGGACGCGGACGACGCCTCCCGCAAGATCGAGGCGAACGTCGGCCGGGACCTCCAGTTCATCCGGATCAACGGCACGGTGGTCGGCGCCCTGGCCGGTCTGGTGATCCACACGGCCGCGGTGGCCCTCGGCGGGTGAGCCGGGCGCGGCGTCCGAGGGCGCGCGGGGTGGCGGGGCGGCTCGCCGTCGCCCGGGCGGGCCGGCCGCCGCGCCCCGCCGGGCCCGGCGGGGGAAGCCTGCCGGGCACCCGCCGCGGTGCTCTGCCTATCCTTGCGTGCACCGCTTGATACACGCGTAGAGGAAGAAGGGCACCACCGTGGTCCAGCCGGACGGAAGTCGGATCGGAACCCCCAGCAACACGGGCGGAGGACGCTCGATCGAGGCGTTCATCGCCGGAATGCCCAAGGCGGAGCTGCACGTCCACCACGTCGGGTCGGCCTCGCCGCGCGTGGTCGCCGAGCTGGCCGCCCGCCACCGCGGCCAGGCGAAGGTGCCGACCGACCCCGAGGCCCTCGCCGAGTACTTCACCTTCACCGACTTCGCGCACTTCATCGAGGTCTACCTGAGCGTCGTGGACCTGATCCGCGACGCCGAGGACGTCCGCGCCCTGACCTACGGCGTCGCCGAGGACATGGCCCGGCAGAACATCCGGTACGCCGAGCTGACCGTCACCCCGTACTCCTCGGTCAGCCGGGGCATCCCCGACGTCGCCTTCATGGAGGCCATCGAGGACGCCCGGGTGCGCGCCGAGAAGGACCTCGGCGTGGTGCTCCGCTGGTGCTTCGACATCCCCGGCGAGGCCGGTCTGGCCGCCGCCGAAGAGACCGCCCGGCTCGCCGTCGACCTGGCCCCCGAGGGCCTGGTCAGCTTCGGCCTCGGCGGCCCGGAGATCGGGGTGCCGCGCCCGCAGTTCAAGCCGTACTTCGACCGGGCGCGCGCGGCCGGCCTGCGCAGCGTCCCGCACGCCGGGGAGACCACCGGTCCGGAGACGGTGTGGGACGCGCTGCGGGAGCTCGGCGCCGAGCGGATCGGCCACGGCACCCAGGCGGTCGGGGACCAGGCGCTGCTCGACCACCTCGGCGAGCACCGGATCGCGCTGGAGGTCTGCCCGACCTCCAACATCGCCACCCGGGCGGTGGCGCGGATCGAGGAGCACCCGATCAGGCGGATGGTCGACGCGGGCCTGCTGGTCACCGTCAACAGCGACGACCCGCCGATGTTCGGCACCGACCTGAACACGGAGTACGCGGTGGCGGCCCGGCTGCTCGGACTGGACGAGGGCGGGGTCGCCGGACTGGCGCGGAACGCCGTGGAGGCCTCCTTCCTGGACCCGGCCGGCAAGGCCCGGCTGACCGGTGAGATCGACTCCTACCTGGCGGGCTGGCGCCGCGGCTGACCCGCGCGCCCCCGCTCTCCGAGGCCCCGCCGGCGACCCGCCGGCGGGGCCTTCCGCGTCGTCACACTCTCCGGCGGACGGTGAATGGTGCCACGGAGTGGCGCCAAAACACCTCGACATGGCGCCATCGATGTGCCATTCTCGTGCCATGGACCTCACGCCGTACGTCGACAACCTCCGGCGCGAGCTCGCCGCCGCCGCAGGTGCGGGCGGGGACGAAGCCCGGGCTCTGGCCGAGCGCCTGACCCTGCCGCTGGAGTCGGCCGCCCGGCTCACCCTGCTCCACGCCCTCTCCGCCGCCATGGGGGAGGTCACCCGGGAGCTGGCGCCGGGCTCGGTGGACGTCCGGCTGCGCGGACTGGACCCGGAGTTCGTCGTGACGGCGCCGTCGGCGTCGGAGCCGTTCCACGGGGCCGGGTCGGAGGGACCGCTTCCGCCCGCGCCGCCGGCCGTCGCGGCCGGGGGTCCGTCCGGCGCCGCGGCGCCGGATCCGGGCGACGACGCCGGCACCGCCCGGATCAACTTCCGGCTCCCGGCCCATCTCAAGGCCCGGGTGGAGGAGGCCGCCGGACAGGAGGCCCTCTCGGTCAACGCCTGGCTGGTGCGGGCCGTCGCCGCCGCGCTGGAGCCGGGGCGGCCGGCCCGGCCCGAGGGGCAGAGCCGGCGCGACACCGGCCAGGCCTTCACCGGCTGGGTCCGCTAGCCGCCGGTCGCCAACCGCTGGCCGCCGGCGGTCCGTCACCCACCACCGGTCCACCCGCCGCTGCCCGTCACCCGTCACCCGCCATCCATCACCCGCCGCCCGCCGCCCGCCGCCCGCCGCCCGTCACCGGTCCACGCGTCGCCGTCGCCCGGTGCTGCCCGGTGCTGCCCGGTCCCGGCGTCGAGTCGGCCCACAGCGTCGTCCGGACCGTCGAACCGGTCCGTGACCGGGTCGCCCCACCGGACCGCCGTGGGCGACCGCACGATCCGACCGTCCTGACCCGCCGTCACCGTCCCTGATGCGGAGAGAGCGTGACCGCCATGCCCTTAACGTCCACCGAGTCCGCGCCGCCCCCCGCGATCGCCGCGGTCGGCCTGACCAAGGCCTACGGAGGGAGGACCGTCCTCGACGGCATCGACCTGACCGTGCCGGAGGGCACCGTGTTCGCCCTGCTCGGGCCGAACGGCGCCGGCAAGACCACCGTGGTGGAGATCCTCTCCACCCTCGTCCCGGCCGACGCCGGGGCCGTCCGGGTGGCCGGCCACGACCTGGTCCGGGAGGCCGACGGGGTCCGCGCCGCGATCGGTGTCACCGGCCAGTTCTCGGCGGTGGACAACCTGCTCACGGCCGAGGAGAACCTGCTGCTGATGGCCGACCTGCACCACCTCCGCCGTCGGGAGGGGCGGGGGCGGGCGGCCGGGCTGTTGCGGCGCTTCGACCTGGCGGAGGTGGCCGGGAAGCCGGTCGCCACGTTCTCCGGCGGCATGCGCCGCAAGCTCGACCTCGCCATGACCCTGGTCGGCGACCCCCGGATCATCTTCCTCGACGAGCCGACCACCGGGCTCGACCCGCGCAGTCGCCGGACCATGTGGGAGCTGATCGAGGGGCTGGTCCAGGAGCAGGGGGTCACCGTCCTCCTGACCACCCAGTACCTGGAGGAGGCCGACCGGCTCGCCGGTCGGATCGCCCTCCTCGACGGCGGCCGGATCGTCGCGGAGGGCACCGCCGAGGAGCTCAAGCGGCGCATCCCCGGCGGCCACCTGCGCCTGCGCTTCGCGGCCCCGGCCGACCTCAGGGCGGCAGCGGCCCTGTTCGACTACGCCAGTCCCGACGCCGAGGCGCTCACGCTCTCGATCCCCGGTGACAACTCGGTCGTCACGGTGAAGGCCGTCCTCGACATCCTGGACAGCGCCTCCGTCCGCGCCCAGTCGCTCACCGTCCACACCCCCGACCTCGACGACGTGTTCCTCACCCTCACCGCGGAGGGCGCCCGATGAGCACGACCTCCTACGCCGTCAGCGACTCCCTGACGATGCTGCGGCGCAACCTCAAGCACGCGCGGCGGTACCCGTCGCTGACCTTCGCGGTCGTGCTGATGCCGGTGATGATGCTGCTGCTCTTCAACTACGCCTACGGCGGTGCGCTGGGCGTCGGCATCGGTGGCGGCGAGTACATCGACTACGTGACGCCCGGCATCGTGCTGATGGCGGCGACGTCCGGGGCGCTGGTGACGGCGGTCGGTGTCTGTGTCGACAAGACCGAGGGCATCGTCAACCGGTTCCGGACGATGGCGATCTCGCGGGCGGCGTTCCTGACCGGGCACGTGGTCGGCAGCCTGATCCAGACCGTGCTGGGGCTGCTGCTCGTCCTCGCCGCCGCCTTCGCGATGGGCTTCCGGCCCGACGCCACCCCGGTGGAGTGGCTGGCCGCGGGCGGACTGCTGGTCTTCGTCATCCTCGCCCTGACCTGGTTGGCGGCCGGGATCGGTCTGGTCGCCAAGACGCCCGAGAGCGCGAGCAACCTGCCGATGCCGCTCCAGTTCCTGCCTTTCGTGGGCAGCGCGATCGTCCCGCCGGAGTCGATGCCCGCGGCCCTGCGGTGGTTCGCCGAGTACCAGCCGTTCACCCCGGTCATCGAGACCCTGAGGGGTCTGCTGATGGGCACCGCCATCGGTGCGAGCGCGCTCGTCGCCCTGGCCTGGTGCGTCGCCCTCACCGGGGTCGGCTACCTCTGGGCGCGCGCCACCTTCCGCCGGCCGCCGAGGCGGTAGCGCGGCCCCGGCGGTGCCCGGCCGGGTCGGGAGCGGCCGGGCCCGGTGCCGCTTCGCCGGCGGGCCGGCCCGGGCGTCAGCGCGGGAGGCGGAGGGCGAGTCCGTCGAGGATGATCTCCAGGCCGTAGTCGAACTTGGCGTCGCGCATCTCGGTGGGGTCCGTGATCGCGGCGGTGGCCGCCGCGGCGGCGTAGGAGTCGGAGAGGAGGTCGTGGCCGGCCACGGCCTTCTGGGCGGTGGGCATCAGCCGGGCGACGAACTCGGCCTCGCTCTCGCCGCTGCGGGCCACCGCGGTCAGCCAGGCGGCCTCGGTGGTGCTCATGCCGATGACGTAGGCGAGGACGGTGTCCAGGCCGCGCGAGGCGTCGGGGAAGCCGGCCGAGGTGAAGAGCTCGGCGAGCCGTTCGGAGACGGCGACCAGGTTGGGGCCGAGGTAGGCGAGTCCGGCCTGGCCCAGGACGGACGCCAGCCAGCGGTGGCGCAGCGTGGCGGACCGGAAGGACCCGCAGGTCTCGATGACGGCGGCCCGCCATTCGGCGGGGTCGGTGGCCGGCACGGTGATCTCGCCGAAGACCTCGTCCACGGCGAGTTCCATCAGCTCGTCCTTGGTGGCGACGTGCCGGTAGAGGGAGGTCGCGCCCGCGTTGAGGCGGGCGCCGAGCTTGCGCATGGAGAGCGCCTCGATGCCGTCGGCGTCCAGCATGGTGATCGCCTCGCGGACGATCACGGCTCGGCTGAGCGCCGGCTGTTCGGGTTCGCGCTGCTGGCGGGCCCATACGGACGGGATCGGATTCGTCTTCGCGGCCATCGGCCGGTCCTCCCTCGGTGGGTCGGCGAGTTGTCCCTGCGTACACCGTGCGCATTCAGCGTACAGGGTTCGGGCGCTGCACACGGCGTTCGCAATTGCGCACGGCGTTAAAGGGTTGCGCACACCGTTCCATGATGCGTACAGTGTGCGCAACGGCGGAACAATGTACGCACCTCGGAGGGGAACATCCATGGAAGCCCGCAACCCACGTCGCTGGTGGATCCTGATCGTGCTGTGCCTCAGCACGCTCGTCCTGGTGGTCGACAGCATGGCGCTGACGGTGGCGGTGCCGTCGATGACCGAGGACCTGAAGGCCACCGCGCAGGACACGCAGTGGATCCTCGACTCCTACATCCTGGTCTTCGCGGGCCTGCTGCTGACCTCCGGAAGCCTGGGGGACCGGTTCGGCAGGCGGAAGGTGATGATCATCGGACTGCTGCTCTTCGGAGCGGCGTCGCTGGCGGCGACGCTCTGCAGCAACCCGGGTGAGGTCATCGCGAGCCGGGTGGCCATGGGTGTGGGTGGCGCGCTGATCATGCCGTCGACGCTGTCGATCCTGATCACGGTGTTCGAGGAGGACGAGCGCGGCAAGGCGATGGCGGCCTGGGGTTCCGTCTCCATGCTGGGCCTGGTCGGTAGCCCGGTGCTCGGTGGCGTGCTGATCGACCACTTCTCGTGGCACTCGATCTTCTTCATCAACGTGCCCGTCGTCGTGCTCGCCATCACCGCCGCGCTGGTCCTGATGCCGGAGTCCAGGGGCCCGTGGCAGAAGCCGGACCCGCTGGGCGCGGTGCTGTCGGCGGTCGGCATGACCGCGATGATCTGGTGGATCATCGAGATCCCGAAGCACGGCGCGTTCGGCGGCACCTCGCTGGTGACCCTCGCGGTCGCGGTCCTGGCGCTCGGCGGGTTCGTGGTCTGGCAGAACGTGGCGGCGGAGCCGATGGTGCCGCTGATGCTCTTCAAGAAGCGCAACTTCAGTGGTGGCTCGCTCTCCCTGACGCTGGTCCAGATCGGCAACGGCGGTCTGCTGCTGGTCCTCACCCAGTACCTGCAGTTCGTGCTGGACTACTCGCCGGTCAAGGCGGGCCTGGCCTTCGTGCCGATGGCGATCGCGGCCCTGATCGGCAACGGCCTGGGCGCCGGTCTGGCGGCGAAGATCGGCAACCGGATGCTGGTGCTGGTCGGCATGCTGATGATGGCCGGGGCGTTCGTCCTGTTCAGCACGGTGGACGCGGCGACCGGGTTCGCCGTCCCGGCGACCGCCCTGGGGATCCTGGGATTCGGTGCCGGTCTGGCGATGCCGGCCGCGGTCGGTGCGCTGATGGGCGAGATCCCGGCGGACAAGGCGGGCGTCGGCTCCGCGCTGAACGACACCATCCAGCAGGCGGGTACGGCGCTGGGCATCGCGATCCTCGGGTCGATGCTGGCCAGCGGCTACGCGGACAGGATGCCGAAGGGCTCCTCGGAGCAGGCGAAGCAGTCGATCGTCGGCGCCCTGGCCGAGGCCAAGGGGGACGCGGGCCTGGCGCACGCCGCCCGGGAGGCCTTCACCTCCGCCATGTCGACCACCTTCACGGTGAGCGCGGTGGGCGTGCTCGCGGCGGCCCTGGTGGCGACGATCGTGATGCGGGACAGGAAGACGGCCGAGCAGGCTCCGGCGGAGGACGCGGCCGAGCTGGCGGCCTGACCCCGCAGGATCCCGGGCCCGCAGCAACCTGGGCCCGCAGGACGAAGGCCGAGGGCCGGCACCCGGAAGATCGGGTGACCGGCCCTCGGCCTTCTCCGTGCGGCCGTGCCGGGTCAGTTGACCGTGAGGTAGTCGACCCGGTCGTTCCAGCTGCCGCCGTAGGGGTAGCCCTGGGCGGAGAGGTCGTAGCAGCCCCATCCGAGGTAGAGCGACGGGTCCGGCTGGAGGGCGCGGTCGTCGTAGAGGGTCGCGCCGCTCGCGTTGTAGGCGCAGGCGGAGCTGGCCCGGTCCCGGAAACCCCAGTCGGACAGGTACTTGGTGCCGAACTGCGACCAGCGCAGGGCGGCACCCGTGTAGTTGGAGTGCTCCCAGATGCAGACCCAGCCCGAGGAGCAGTCCGCGTCGGTCAGTGAGGCTCCGGCGGCAGGCGCCTTCCGCGAGGTCCGGGCCGAAGCGGGATCGATGGTGGCGAGTGCCTGGTCGGCCTCGGCGATGCTGTCGTGGCAGTAGACGGCACCGCCGGTCACCTCGGTGCAGACGCGGGCGCCGCCCCAACCCTGGGAAAGGTCGATCTTCTTGCCTCTATAGGTGGCGATCACGGGCTTGGACGGCCTTGCGTCCGTCGGATCCGCGGACTGCCTGACGTCGGTGGCCTGCGCAGACGCGTCTGCGGGTGCGGCCACGGCCGTCGGAGCCGCCAGCGCGAGTGCGCCGGCGACCGTGGTGACGGCAGCGAGCGTGCGGAATGTGCGCACGGTCAACTTCCCCCCTGCTCGGTTGTGTCGGTTCGGTGCTGACACGACCCAACGCGGGATTCGCCGATCACACAATAGCTGCAGCGCAGTCCGGTCAATGGCTGACCGAATCGACTCAGGGGGTTGCTTCCTGGGGTGCTGCCTCACCGGGGGTGTCCACGATGCCCCAGGCGACGAGGGCCGCGGAGTCCACCTCGTCCCCGGATTTGCCCCACGGGCCGTCCTTGATCAGGACCGTGCGGGTACCGAGCAGACGCATCGTCTGGCGGTCGAAGATCCACTCGAAGCGTTCGCCGTTGTGGACGCGGGCCACGGCCACCCCGCGGCGGCCGGCGGCGTCGACGGCGTCGTCGACCGCCACCACACCGGGGATGCGGGCCGCCGCGCGGTAGAGGGCGGCGCTCAGTCGCGGCGGCACGACCGTGCTGCGCAGGAGGTCGCCGATCGCGACGAAGGACTCCTGGTCGGGACCGGTGGTCGAGTCGGAACCGCGTCCGTGATCGCGTACGGCGTCGGCGTGGATCTTCCTGAGCAGCAACTCGGGGTCGGTCGGAAGGGTGGCCAGCAGGCGGTAGGAGGAGGACGTCAGGAGGGAGCCGTCGAGGGCGGAGAGCGGTTCGTCGGCGCCGGCGTGACGGGTCAGCCCGGGCCGGCTGCCGTCGACCGAGGCCCACTTCTCGGCTTCGGTGGTGGTGGTGCCGCGCCGCATCGTGCCGTCGGCGGACTCGCTGAGCGAGGTGGAGTGGCTGACGGTCCTGAGGTAGGTGTACTGGGCGTCCCGGACCGAGGGCTCGGGGCCGGACCAGGCGACCCGGGCGGCCCGGTCGAGGAGTTCCACGGAGGCCGCGGTGGCGGGGGGCGTCCGGTTCGCCGAGGCTCCGGTGCCCTGGGTGAGGGTCACCGCCATGAGGGTGGCGGCGGTGCCGACGGCGGCCACCAGGGCGAGGCCCCGCCAGCGGGAGGTCAGGGCGGCGAAGGGACGTGACCGGTCGAACTCGTCCAGCAGGAACTCGCGGCGGGCGGCCATCTGGTCGAGGGACGGGACCGGATGCGGGGGCGGGGGCAACAGGCGGGCCAGTTCGCGGCGCTCGCCGTGCTCGTCCCACCTGTCGTGGTCGGTGGATGCGGTGTTCATGGCCGGCTCTCCTGGTGGTGCCCCACGGGCTGACGGCTGGCGGCGAGGTGGTGGGCGCGGTCGTGCGGTGGCTCCGGCGGGTCCTCGGTGTCGACGATCCGGCGCAGCTTGTCCCGCACGCGGGAGAGTCGGGAGCGGACGGTGCCCACGGGTATGCCCAGGGCGCGGGCGGCCTCCGCGTAGCCCAGCCCGGACCAGACGACGAGGGTGAACACCTCGCGCTCGGGGGCGCCCAGCTGGTCGAGGGCGCGCACGGCGGCGGCGGCCGTGTTGGCGTCCGTGATCCGGCCGACCACCTCGTCGGCGAAGTCGGGGATCGGGTCGCGGCGGGGGAGGCGGGACATCGCCTCGCGGTGACGGCGCGCGGTGCGGGCCGTGTTGCGCAGGACGTTGGTGGCGATCGCCAGCAGCCAGGCACGGGGGTGCAGGACCTCGTCGCGGAGCTTCTTCCGCAGCCGCCAGGCTTCGAGGAAGGTCAGGGAGACGATGTCGTCCGCGAGGTCGCGGTCCCCGGTGGATCTGTAGGCGTGCGCGAAGACCGTGCGCGCGTGCTGATCGTAGAGCTCGGCGAAGACCTGGCGGTCGCCGGGCTGCGCCTGCTTACTGGACAAGGAGGACTCCACGCAGATCTGGTGTCCGCAGCGGGGGAGTGGTTCCAGGGAATGTTGAGGAGATGTGGACGACCGGTGCCTCCCGGGAGGCACCGGTCGCGCCGGAGCAGGTCAGACGTCGAACTCGCCGTTGCGGATGCCGGCGAGGAGGTCACGCCACTCGGCGAGGGTCAGCTCGGCTATGGAGGAGGGTTGGAGACTGCTCCGGACGTAGACCGTGCCGCCTGTCACAGCCACCTCAGGGCAGCTCGCGCCTTCGCCACATGATTCAGGGCGCTGCCAACGGAGGTTATCCATCGTGCTAGATCTCTTTCTTGAGGAGTGCGATGAAGTCGCGCGACTTGTTCGGAGGCAGGGATCGATCGGTCATCGTCTCGATGATGTGGTGGTAGTTCTCCAGTTGCCGCTGTTCATGCAGGAACACGGGGCCACCGACGGAGTCCAGTTGGACGGTGTCGAGTCGTGGCACTGATCCGCTCGCGTAGATGATGCCTTGCCCAGCACCCTTGAAGCCGTTCGATTCGAAGAGGACCACTTGCAGGGTGACGTGCGGAAGCTCGGTGTACGTCAGCAACTGCTCCAACTGCCTCAAGGTGGCCTCGCGACCCCCGAAGCGCATCCGTAGGGCAGCCTCGTGAACGACGGCGGAGTATGGCTGAGCGCCCTCGGCCATCAGAGAAGCTGACCGCTGGATCCTGTTCTCCACGCGAGATTCGAGCAACCGTGGCGACAGCGGAGGATAGACGTCCTGGAAGATCGCTCTTCCGTACTCCTCTGTCTGCATGGCGCCCGGGATGTGGCAGACCTGGTAGGTGCGGATCCCTTGGGCGAAGTGCTCCATCTCGGAGATGTCCAAGAACCCGGTCGGCACCGAGCCCCGGTACTCGTTCCACCATCCGCGATGTCGCTCCTCCGCCATGATGGACAGCGCATGGATGAACTCGCTGTCGCTCTCCTCGTAGTCCGAGGCAAGAACGCGCACGCGCTCCGAGGTGACCGGGTAGTACCCCTTCTCGATCTGCGTGATCTTCGTGCGATCGAGCCCGAGGAGCGCGGCGGACTGGGCTGTCGTGCGGCCGGCGCCGTCGCGCATCTTCCGCAGTTCGATACCGACCCGTTCCTGCCTGACTGTCGGGGTGGTTCGTGGTGGCATGCCCTCAAGCATCCACCTTGATCCCTTGGCCGGTCCAGCAATCCCCCGATCGAGTGAAGGAGGGGGAAGAAGTGCCCGCACGTGTGCCACTCATGGCCTACAGTCTGTGATGCACCGCTCACCGGACGGATTGTCATCAACGTCCCGGATCAGGGCAGTTGGTACCGGCTGCCCGGGCACCGAAGAGCACTCGTGCGCGGCGTCGCCATCGCCGCCGCGACCTTGCTCACGGCGACGCACCCCGTTCTGGTGTGCCCCACCTGCACCGCTGGGAGACTCCCCATGTGTAACCTCAACTCCCCTTCCCTCACCATCGCCCGAGCCGCGCTCCGGGACGCCATGGTCCGCAGCGGGTTCCACCCCGAGGCCATCGCCGACGCCGAGCTCGCCCTCGCCGAACTGATCGTCAACGCCTGGCGGCACGGCCGGACCACGTCGCCCGTCGTCCTCGTCCTCGTTCTCGACCGGACGCTCCGCGTCTCGGTCGGCGACGACTCCTCCGACTTCCCCGAACGGCGAACGCCCGCCGGCCTCGCCGAGTGCGGCCGGGGACTCCAGCTCGTCGACGGCCTCACCCACCGTTGGGGGACCGAACCGCAGAAGCGCGGCAAGATCGTCTGGTTCGAACTGGATGCCGCCGCGTGAACCTCCCCACCGTCCGCGAGGGTTGGCCGCCGTGCTCGGGCTGCTGATCCTCGTCATCGCGGCAGCCGTCGTCGGCGCCGTCTGCCAGGTCCGCACCCAGGCCCTCCGTGATCGCCACCACGATCAGGACGCCTCCGCCCCCGAGCGGACCCGCATACCCGACTGACCTGCCGACCCGCCACGTCCTGCGGCTCGTCCGGTTCACGCGCCCCCGCCGTCGGGCGGGGGCGCGAACGGCGGCTGCGGCCTGGCGGATCGCGGCAGTCGCTTGATCGGGTGGAAACCCGGGTGCGGCGAAGTGCAGCCCCATCGCATGGCCGTGCATGCGCGGCCGTCACCGCAGGTTCTGCCGGACAGGCCGTTGGTACCGTTCCGGTATGACGCGACCTGCCAAGTTCGGTGCGCTCCTCCTCGCGGCGGTGACCGTGACGGCGGTCCTTGGCGCCTACCTCGTGGTCCGGTACCTGGACGCCACCGGACCGCCGCCGAGCCCGGTCGGGCGCTGGTCCGGCGACAGCATCAGCCTGGTCTTCGACGAGAGCGGACGGCTCGGCCCGTCCGTGGTGCCTGCCGAGGCATGCCCCACACACAACCCCTTGGCGGCGGACGGCCCGTTGGAGGTTTCCTCCGGCACCTGGGCGGAGACGTCCGACGCGGACGCCGGCTACCTGGTGAGGGTGCAGTTCACCCAGCCCGAGGAGTGTCTGCTTGTCCTGACCAGTCGGGGAGGGAAGCGCGAGAGGCCCACCCTGTGGTGGAGTTCCGGCGAGCGTTCCTGGATTCTGACCAGAACGTGAGGCCCGACCGCCGGCGACCGGGACCGGTGTTCTCGTAGGTCCGCGCTGATGACCCCCGAATTGGTGAAAGTCATTCAGCCGGGATCGAGCCCCCATGCTGCAGCGTTCCACGTTGTCGGGGGCTGTCCGGCGCTGGACGTCGTCTTGGCGTCGATCAGTAGTCGTGCGCACTGGGATGATTGCGCAACGGCTCTGGCTCGGCCGATCCCGGAGGCGCGTCTCAGGAGGGTTCTCGATGTCCTTTCAACCGGATGACGCAGCCCGCCGCAGTCTGGAGGGTGCACACGCCAGGGCTGCCGCCTTCCTCGGCCTCGCTTGTACCGGTCCATCCGTCTTCGGCACCTCCGGGTCGACCGTCGGCCGCCGCGCAGGGCAGCTCTGGCTCCGCGTTTCCGGCAGCCGGCGCCGGTTCGCCCCCCGGCCGGCCGGTCAAGGGCCCCTTGGAGCCGAGCAGTGCATTCCGGAGTCTGTCCCGCGTCCACGGCTGCACGACACCATGGACTGGACGGACGACGACCGGTTCTACCAGGCCGACGTGTTCGACCTCACCGGTCCGGCGGTTTCCTCGACACCCGACCTCCGAGAGGACCCGGTACTGGAGGACGGATGGTGGAGCGGTCTGAGGACCGCGTTGGCCGGGATCGCCAAGGCCTCCGGCACGAAGATCACCTTGCGCCAGGAATGGATCGAGGAGGTTTTCCCGAAGTACCTCGGTATCCCGGCCCCCTCGACGGTCGAGCGCACCACCGGGCACGGAGACTTGCAGTGGGCCAACCTGACCGGCCGGCCGCTCGCCATTCTGGACTGGGAGCGCTGGGGACTCGTGCCCGTGGGCTACGATCCCGCGGTCCTGTGGATCAGCAGTCTCCGGGTGCCCCCGGTCGCGGTCCGTGTCCGGGCAGAGTTCTCCGATGTCCTCGACTCCCCGGCGGGCCGCGTGGGCCAGTTGATCGCCCTCGCGGAAATGCTCCAAGCCGTTGACCGCGGGCACTATCCCGAACTGGCGCCGCTCGTCGCCGCAGCAGCAGCCGACCTCACCGGTGTCCGGCCCGGTTGCTGACCGCGGATGCCCGGGCGTGGTGCGGATTGTGCCGGGAACGACCGACGCGCCCCCGCCGTCGGGCGGGGGCGCGTCGGTCGTTCAGCGGTGGTCGCCGGGTTCGGCGTCCGGGTGTGCCGTCGGATCAGGGGGTCGTGCAGACGGCGTACGCCCTGATGGACTCGTCGACGTTGTTGGTGTTGGTCCCGCGGACGATCCAGGCGCTGCCGCTCGGGTAGGAGTCGGTGAGGAAGATCCTGAAGGCGCTGGTCGTGCCGCCGCCACCGGTGGGCACCTGGCCGGACGGACAGAGCACGGCCGCCGACAGGTTCTGCCCCGGGTGCACGACGACCGAGTCGCCGGTGACCTGCGTGTGCGCGGACAGTAGGGACGCGTCGGCGGCGGCCTGGTTCCCGGGGACGACGACGGTCGGCTTCTCCTTCGGGCGGGCGGCCCCGCGGTCGTCGGCGGTGGCGATCGCGGCGCCTCCGACCAGGATTCCGACGGCGCCGAGCGCAGTCAGGGCGAGGGGGATCGTGCGGGCCATTCCGGCCTCCTGAGGTGTGGGCTTCGACCTGTGCCGACGAGGGCGGTGGCACCCTGCGCCGACTGCGATCAGTACCCGACCCGCTCCCGCCGCCGCCGTCGGGCGCGGCGACCGGCTACCCGAGCGGAGGAACACCGCCCCTCGGCCGGTCTAAGAACTCCTCACACAAGGAGTCACCGGACATGACTGCCCGCCATGTCGCGCTCACCCCGGCATCGGCGAGGTGTGGGGGCGTGCGACTGCCCCCGAGGTGGTGCGGCGCGAGCTGTGGGAGGTCGAGGACGGTCGTGGGAGCGGGTCGAACCGCCGCCTTCGAGATCACGCAATGCCGGCTTTGCGTTCCGTCAGTTCGTAGAGCTCGCGGTCCGGAGCCCGAAAGTGCAGGTACCGCTCACGTTCGTTCTCGCCGATCGGCCCTACCTCGACGCCCGCTTCGCGCAGATCCGCCGCCGCAGCGTCGAGATCGTCCACGAGGAAGCCGACGGACCGGGGCGCCCCCATCCCGCCGGGCGAGGCCACGGCGAAGGTCGACCCGTCGGGCAGTTCGAACAAGTCGGCCTCAACGCCGCCCACCTGAACACGGGGCAAGCCCAAGGTGTCGCCGAGGAAGGCGGCCATCTGAGAGCGGTGGGGCGTGGACGTGCCCGCGAAGACGAGGCCGAGGATGCGCATGCCGTCATACTCTCCCAACTCAACTACCCCAACGAGTCATTTGTTTGAGCCCTCAAAGCCGACTCGCCGTGGCGGAGGGCTTCGGGCCCACCGCCACGGGCGTCGAACGGCGTCGGCAGGTGGAGGCGGGCGGCCGACGGTCCGGCGACACCTGCGCCGCGCGCCTCAGCTCTCCTCCAGGACCGCCCGGATCACGTGCCGGGCGTTGGCCGCCATCAGCGGGTTGGTCTCCCGGTAGTACGGCAGCGCCCCCAGTGCCTGCGCGAGGGTCCGCCCCCTGCCGCGCCGCCAGGTCGCGTCGTCCACGTCGAGCGCCTTGCGGAAGACCTCCCGCCCCTCGGCGGGCAGCAGGTTCCAGGCCGGGAACATGTCGCAGGCCGGATCGCCGACGCCCGCGCACCCGAAGTCGATCACCGCCGTGAGCCGGCCCCCGCCGTCCACCAGCAGGTTGCCCGGCATCAGGTCCGAGTGCAGCCACACCGGCGGCCCGTCCCACACCGGAGCCCGCAGCGCGTCCTCCCAGACGGCGGCCGCGGCGTCGCAGTCGACGCCCTCCTCGGGGAGGCCGCGCAGTTCCTCGATCGCCTCCCGGGTCGACTCGTCGAGCAGCCGGACCGGCCCGCCCCGGTAGGCGGCGGGCCCGCCCGGGAGGGTGATGCTCCGCATCGCCGACACGAACCCGGCCAGGTCCTCGGCCAGCGGGACCGGCGCGGTCAGCGCGCCGGCCTCCGGGTTCTTCCCGTCCAGCCAGCGGTACACCGACCACGCCCACGGATACCCCTCGGCGGGCCCGCCGAGGGCGATCGCCGCCGGGATGGCCGTCGGCAGGAGCGGTGCCAGGCGCGGCAGCCACTCCTGCTCCGTGGCGACGTCCACCTCGCCCCAGTCGACGAGCGGCAGCCGGACCACCATGTCGTCGCCCAGCCGGTACATGGCGTTGACGGTGCCGCCGGACGGGAAGCCCCGCACCGGCAGCCCCGCCCACTGCGGGAACCGACCGGCGACCAGTCGCCGTACGAGGTCCTCGTCGATGGCGTGCTGACCGGGGTGCAACTGCCCTGTGCTCATGGGACACCATCCGACCGGCGGGCGGCGACGGGCGTCAACCGCTTTTCCCCCCCGCCCCGCCCCGCCCGGTCCGCCCCGTCCGGTTCCGCCCCCGCTCGGTTCCGGGGGCCGGTCAGCGGGTGGCCGGGCCGAGCTCCACGCGAAGCTCCGGCCCGGTGCCCGGGATCGCTCCCACGAGCGGGGGAGTCCCGGCGCCCGGGGCCACACCGGCGCCGACACCGGCGCCCGCGACCGGGCCGCACAGCGTCTTGGCCAGGAGCGAGCCGATCGCCTCGCCGCTCGCCGAACTGTCCGTGCCCAGGTACGGGTTGTGCGACAACGCCAGCTGCCGCCGCCCGTCCCCGGTGCCGACCAGCAGGGTGCTCCACCCGGGGAGGCCGCCGTCGTGGCCCCAGGCCGCCTCGCACCCCGTGCCCAGATCGATCCGGAACACGCCGAGGCCGTAGCGCATCTCCGGCGTCGAGGTCTCCACCGTGTCCGTCAGCGCGGCCAGTTGGGCCGGCCGCAGCAGCTTCCCGCCGAACAGCGCGGCGTGGAAGCGGTTGAGGTCGGCGGTGGTGGAGATGCCGTTGCCGGCCGCGTCCACGACGGTCGTGTTGTACCGGGTGACGTCGGCCGGTCCGGCCGGCATCGCGGCGTAGGCGTGGGCGTGCGGGCCGCCGAGGCCGGTCTCGGATCCCGGGAAGGAGGTGTCCTCCAGGTGCAGGGGCCGGACGATCCGCCGTTCGACCTCGCGCTGCCAGGTGTGTCCGGTGACCTTCCTGATGATCATCCCGGCGAGGACGTAGTTGGTGTTCGAGTAGTGCCAGCCCTGTCCGGGTGCGAAGTACGGCGGGTGCTCGGCGGAGACCGCGGCCAGCTGCTGCGGCCGGTAGTTCCGGTAACGCCACGTCCCGTACACGAAGTCCTGCAGTTCGGCCTCGGTCCTGACCAGGAACCGGTCGTCCTCCGTGAAGTTGAACAGGCCGCTGGTGTGGTTCAGCAGCTGCCGGACGGTGATCGCGCCGCCGTTCGGGACGACGCCCGGCAGGTGGCGCTCGACCGGGTCGTCCAGCCGGATCCGGCCCTCCCCGACGAGCTGGAGCACGACCGTCGACACGAACGACTTGGTCACGCTGCCGATGCGGAACCGGCCGTCCGACCTGGCCGGCTGCCCGTCGGCCAGGTCGGCGGTCCCGGCGGCGCCCCGCCACAGGGGGCGGCCGGCGTCGCGGATCTCCGCGAGCGCGGCGGTCATCCCGCCGTGCTCCACGAGGTACCGCAGTTCCTGCTGTCCGTCGACGCGGGGTCGACGTTCCTGCGCGGACCCGGTCGCGGATCCTGGTGCCCCCGCCGCCGCCACCGCTGCGGTAGGAGCGAGCGTGACGACGGTGGCCCCGGCCAGGGCGACGGCTGCGAGCCGCAGCCCCGCCCGGCGTCGCCGGTACGGAGATCGAGCCTGAACGATGGTCATGGTGCCCCGCCCCTTCCGGCCCGGCCCCGGGCCGTCCGCACCACGTTCGCACCGAACGGAACACCGGCGCGTCGTCCTGAGGGGGTCATCGACCGTGCGTCCCGAGGACCGGGCGCCCGGCCGAAGGGAAGGCATGACGCACGGTCAAATCATCGTCGAGGCGCTTGACTTGTCGAGTTTTGCGGTATCAGCGCAGCGTCTTGAAGGTCGTCGACGGCGAGCCTCCGCCCGCTCCCTTCGCCGCGGGGGTCCCCGGGGCCGCCGCCGTGTCCGGGCCGCAGGCGGCCCTCAGGATGAACGTGTTCAGCGTGGTCTCGGTCTCCTCGGTCTCGGTGCCCTCCAGCAGGTTGAACGAGAGGGCGAACTGCCGCGAGCCGTCCCGCGCTCCCAGCAGCACCGAGTTGAACCCCGGGATGCCCCCGGTGTGGCCCCAGACCTCGCCGCACGGCAGGTCGTAGCGGATCAGGCCCAGCCCGTAGTGCGCGCCGATCATCGGCGCCGGGACGGCCGTGGTCATCTCGGCCAGCCGGGCGGCCGACAGCAACTTGCCGCCGAACAGGGCGGCGTGGAAGCGGTCGAGGTCGCTGGTGGTGGAGATGCCGTTGCCGGCCGCGTCCCCGACGGTCGGGTTGATCAGGGTGACGTCCGCCGGACCCTCCGGCAGCTTGACGTACCCGTGGGCGTGCGGGCCGGGGATCCCGGGCCACGAGCCCGGGAAGGAGGTGTTGTCGAGGTTCAGCGGCTCGACGATCCGCTTCTCGACCTCGCGCTGCCAGGTGTGGCCGGTGACCTTCTTGATGATCATCCCGGTGAGGATGTAGTTGGTGTTGGAGTAGTGCCAGCCCTGGCCGGGCGCGAAGTACGGCGCGTGCTGCACGCCGACCGTGACCAGCTGCTCCGGGCGGTAGTTCGTCCAGCGCCCCTGGGCGAGGAACGCGCGCAGGCTCGCCTCGTCGTGGAAGAGGAACTGCGGGTCCTCCAGGTAGTCGTACAGACCGCTGGTGTGGTTCAGCACCTGCCGCAGGGTGATCGCGCCGCCGTTCGGCACGACCCCCGGCAGGTAGCGGTCGACCGGGTCGTCCAGCCGGAGCCGGCCCTCGTCGGCCAGCTGCAGCACCACGGTGGAGACGAAGGTCTTGGTGATGCTGCCGATCCGGAACCGGCCGTCGGCGCGCGCCGGACGCCCGGAGTCCAGGTCGGTGACGCCGGCCGCGTCGCGCCAGGTCCGGCGGCCGTTCTCGCGCGTCTCGCCGAGCGCGGCGGTCGAGGAGCCCCGCGAGACGATGTCCCGCAGCTCCGGGCCCAGGTCGACGGACGGGCGGTGCCGGTCGGACGAGGCCGAGGAGTCGGCGGAGTCGGTGGCGGTGCCGGCCCCCGCCGCCACCGCCGTCGGGGCCAGCGAGACGACGGTCGCCCCGGCCAGCGCGGCGGCGGCGAACCGCAGGGCGAGCCTGCTGCGGCGGCGCGGCCGAACGAAGTGGTTGGCGTGCATGGTGATCCCTCCCGGGCCCGACCTCCGGGCCCCGGCCACCACGTTCGCATCCGCACCGCGCCGCCCGCGTCGTCCTGCGGAGGGTGCCGCGGTGCGTCCTGCGGGTACCCCTCCGGAGCCGAACGGCGGGGGGCGTTCGTCGTCAAATACTCTGCGGGTGGCTTGACTTGAGGTCCGGGA
Source organism: Kitasatospora sp. NPDC002965 (assembly GCF_040611255.1). Taxonomy (NCBI): domain Bacteria; kingdom Bacillati; phylum Actinomycetota; class Actinomycetes; order Kitasatosporales; family Streptomycetaceae; genus Kitasatospora; species Kitasatospora sp. NPDC002965. Next base: position 112,696 of record NZ_JBEXNT010000003.1, read on the forward strand.
TGGGCGCATCGGGGCCCGCCGTGTCACCGCTGCTGCCGGTGGGGCGGACCGTGCTGTCGGTGAGGTTGGTGGAGCCGCTCAGCGCAGGCGGGAGGACGAGAGGATCGACGCCAGGTGGGCGACGACCATCCCCCAGGTGATCACCGCGATCGCCGCGACCGTCCCCTGCGTCGGATCGGTGGAACCCACCACCGCGTCCGCGACCGCCGCGGCCAGCAGCACCAGCGACGCCTCGATGCCGTTGGTCACCCGGTGGATCTTGAGGATCGAGCCCAGCCGCCGCGCCGTCGCGATGCCCTGCGACCGCGGCTGCGTCGACTCCTCGTCCGCCGGGGCCAGCCCGCTGCGCGCCCGCGCCACGTCGACCAGGTCCGTGGACGCCTTCAGCAGCACCACGCCCAGCGCGGCCGCCAGCCCCACCGACACCCACAGCTCCGACCCGCCCCGGGCCGCCCGGACGCCCGCACCGATCATCAGTGCGGCGTCCGCCAGGTAGGCGCCGAGCCGGTCCACGTACACCCCGGCCGTGCTGAACCGGCGCGTCCAGCGCGCCACCTCGCCGTCCACGCAGTCGAAGAACAGGAACCCCTGGAACAGCACCGCCGCCAGCGCGGCCCCCGCCAACCCCGGGATCAACAGCGCCGCCCCGGCCCCGACCCCGCACACCACCATCAGCCAGGTGAGGGTGTTCGGCGAGACCGACGTCCGCACCAGGTGCCGGGTCGCCCGCAGGGAGAGCCGCCGCATGTAGAGCCGGCCCGCCCAGTGCTCCCCGTTGCGGCTCGCCAGCTTCGCCTGCGGCTGGCAGACCTCCCGCAACTCGGCCAACGCCGGAGCAGCGACCACCATGACGACATCCCTCCACCTGTCCGCCGGCCGGGGACCCGGGTGGTCGGCGGACGACGAAAACGATCAGCTCAGGCTAGAGCAGCGCCACCCGCCGGTCGGCTCCCGGTCAGGGGCGGGGGGAGCGGTGGTCGGCACGGGGCCGGGGCGGCTCACCGGGGCGGCGGCCGGTCGGCGCGCCGCCCCGGTCGGCCGCCGTCAGACCAGCGCCACGCCCGCGCCCACCGGCACCGGCGCGTTACGGTGCAACCACGCCCGCTCGGCGGCCGACCACGCGGTGGTCGTCAGCAGGTAGACCCCGGCGGCCAGCGGCACCAGTGCGGCGAACAGCACCGTGCCGAACGACAGGTACGGCAACAGCGCGAGCGCCGGCTGCGGCAACGCGGCCTCGGCCGCCGGACCGCCCTTCGCCCCGCCCTTCGCCCGGCCGCCCCGAGCCTTCCTCGCCTGCTCCGCCTGCAACGCCTGCTGCTCCTTCTGCGCGGCCTGCGCCCGACGGGCCCGCCGGAAGCCGACGTACGCCACCGCCGCCAACCCGGCGTACAGCGCGCCGAACACCACCCACTGCGCCACGCCCTGCGCGCTCCCCACGTGCAGGCCCAGCGGGACGCCGAACAGGGTGTGGCCGAGCAGGTCGTTCGGCGTCGTGAACAGCCGGTACATCACCGAGAAGAACGGAATCTGCACCAGCATCGGCAGACATCCGGCGAGCGGCGAGGACTTCTCCTGCGCGTACAGCGCGGCAAGGGCCTCCCGGAGCTTCTCCGGCCGGTCCTTGTGCCTCCGGTTCAGCTCGGCGACCTGCGGCGCCAACCGGGTCCGGGTCTGCTCGCCCCGCGCAGCGGCCCGCGCCAGCGGGTGCAGCGCCAACCGGACGCAGACGGTGAACAGGACGATCGCGAGCGCCGTCGGCACGACCTGGGCCAGCGCGGCGACGACGTCGTGGGCCAGGCCGACGGCCGGGTCGAGAAATGCGAAAACGGACATGGTGGAGCGAGCCCTCCGGGGGTCTCGGCGCGCTGCGGCAAGCGGCATGCGGCGCGTACGACACGGCGTACGGGGCATGCGGCGGAAGGCCGGCGGCGCGCGGAAATGAGTGGTCGGCGGAGGACGGCCGCGTCAACGGCCCAGCAGTCGTGCGGGGGGTTACGCGGCCGCCGGGGCCGCCCCCGGCGCCCTGGGGCGTCGCCGGCCCCGGGCATCCGGATCACGCTGCGGAAGGAACGCCGTCCTGAACGCGCGTCTGCGCAACACCCCGGCCCTGACGGCGGCGGGAGCCCGCGCCCCCAACAGCCGCGAGACGACCAGCGCCCCCGCGACCGCTCCGGTCACCAGCACCACGGCCGCTGCGGCCGCCACCGAGGCCAGCGACCCGCCACCCTCGACGAGCCACTCCCCACTCAGCACCCGGAACACCCCGAGCAGCATCGCGACCAGCGCCACGGCGTGCTCCTTCCTGTGCTCCGGACCAGTGCTCCAGCCCAGGATACGGCCGGGCTGCCACAGAGGTTCCCGACTCGGTTCAGGGAACGTTCATCGCGTACACCCACACCTGGACGGGGCTGTCGCCGGCTGACGGTCCCAGCCATACCTGGCTCGCCACACGCTTGGTGTGCCCCGGCAGGTGTGAGACGAAGGTGCCGTAGCGCAGGGTGAGTGCGGAGAGCGGATCAGGGGCCCCGATGCGCTGCAGGTCCCGCAGGGCGCCGGTGTCCGGTGGCCGGGCGGCCTCCTTCCACGTCGCCTCTCTGAGGCCGGCCGTGAAACGGTCCACTTCGTCGGCCGGCAGCCGGAACGCCAGCACAGCCGTGTCGTCCTGGAAGCCCTTCGTGTATCCCCATCGGGCGTCGACCGCGCCGGCAGGGATGGGCACCTGGGTGAACTCGGAGATCTCGGTGGCCGTCAGCGTGGTCATCCACGACCCGGGCCGCCCGCTGTTCGGCTCCGGATGACGGAGCTCGGCATCCGCCCGGAACGCCACATATCCGACGGCTCCCAGCAGGGCCAGCGGGAGCACCACCAGCACCCAGATCCACACACGCCGTCGCCGTCCGGTACGCACGCCGCTCATCGGGTCTGCCTCCCCGGATCGGCGGGTCCGCCCTCCCGATCGGCGTATCTCTCGCCGGTGCCACCGGGTACCAAAGGCGAGCCGTCGCCGACTACCCGGGTCGACGCAGAACTCCGACCACTGATGTCGTACTCCTGAGCCAGGCCCGTCTGGTGGAGCCTCTGCATGTCCGCGTCCGAGATGTTGATGCCGGCGATCGTTGTGCTCTTGTCCTTGTCCCAGTTGTACCTGTCCCAGACATTGACCTGGTACTGCATGGAAACGGCGGGCTTGCCGTCGGGCCCCGGCTTCACGGTCACCACCCCCGATACGACGTACGGCTGGCTTCCCACTGCGGTGAACCAGTTGGGCTGCTCGGATTGGCGGAACGTGTAGTCGCTCTTCGTCTCCACCGGGACCGCGACGGGGGACCCTCCTGCCTTCGCGTAGGCAGCCAACGCGGTCTCACGCCACTGGGCATCATTGGCGGCCATCGACGAATCCACGTGGTTGCGGAAGTTGGGGTCATCGCGCAGCATCCGGTCCACGCTCACGGTCAAGGGTTCGCCGCTCGCGTCCAGGAAGTGCTGCAGGTGGCGGGCCGCGTCCTCGTGACCCACGAACGTGCCGCCGGCGACGAGCCCGGTGGCGACAGCGTAGAACGTCCGATCGCCGGCGTCGGGCTCGCGGACGTGGAACGGGCCCGCGCCGCTGTCGGGCGGTGACCACTTGTAGGTCGGGTCGAGGATTCCGGCCTCGATCAGCGGGCCCGGTGAGAGCTCCAGCAGCTGCGCCCGGACGGCGGGGTCCACCGTCGCCCACCAGGCCGGGACGTCCTTGCGGTCCTTGGGCATGCCGACCGCGCCCATGACATCCGCCTTCGCGTCCCGAAGGGCGCCGGGGCGGGTTGCCGGGTCGACCTGGGTGGGGTCGAGGGCGCGCAGGGCCGCGGCGGCCGTGGTGTCGGCCTCGGTGGCCGTGGTCACGGCCTTGCGCATGGCCTCGATGTGCTGCTGTACCTCGTCCCACTTCCGCTTCTGGTAGGCGATCGAGTCCGGGTCGTTGCGCTCCTCGGCGGGGAGGGGCGGCAGGGTGACGGTGCCGTCGTCCGAGACGGTCGCGCCGAGCCCCTCGGCGTCGCCGACGGCGCGCAGCAGGTCCTGCCTGGCCCGGGCGAACGCGGACTCGGCCCGGCGCAGGGCGGCCGTGACGGCGAGTGCCTCGTAGCGGAACGCGGTCAGCTCGTCGGCCAGCAGGCCGATCTCCCGGGCGGCCTCGTCGGCCGCGAGGCCGGTCCACGCGCGGCTCCCCGGGGCCGAGAAGGCGTGCGGTCCGGCTCCGGTCAGCGGTTGCAGGACGCCCGACCGTAGCCGGCCGGCGATCTGTTCGACGTGTCCGGAGACGCCGTTCCAGGTGTCTCCGGCCTTGCCCAGCGGTTCGAAGGAGCCGTGGCGGAGCTGCGCGAAGGTCACCACGGCTCACGGCGCCTTGAACGTGGAGGCGGAGGCCCCGTCGGTCGACCGGTAGGCGCCGGCGGTGGCCTCCAGCCGGTCGGCGGTCAGGCCGAGGCGGTTGTCCATGCTGGTCCAGCGGGCCTTCCACCAGGTGAGGACCTGGGAGAGCGCGGCCCCCGTGCTCCAGCAGTCGGCGGACAGCGCCCTGGCCGCCGCGCCGGTGTCCGGCTCGATGTGGACGACCGAGTTCCTCAGCTCGCCCTGGAGGCGTCGGGACACCCCGGCCGCCTGCCGGAGGGTGGCCGGTTCGACGTGGACCGGGGCGCTCCCGGAGGTGCCGGTGGCCCACGGGCCCGGGCCGGTGGCCTGGGCGGGGATGCCGGCCGGTGGGCCGTCCTGGCCGTAGAGCCAGGGATTGTGTTGTGCCTCGGTGGTGTCGGTCATGGCCAGAGCCCCCTCTGTCCGCCGTGCGCTGCGTCGACGGTCGGACGTTAGCGCACCGACGGTCCGGTTGTGGGGCGTTTCCGGAGGGCGGTGCAGGGGTGTAGCCGCCGGTGCTACACGGGGCTACCTTGGAAAGCATGAAGACGATTACCCAGCGGGAGTTCCGGAACAACTCCGCAGCGGTGATGGACGCGGTGGAGGCGGGGGAGACCTTCCACATCACGAGGAATGGGGTCGAGGTCGCGGAGCTGCGGCCGGTGTCGGGCCGGCGGCGGCTCACGGCGGAGGAACTGGTGGCGCGGCACGTGAAGCTGCCGCGGGTCGACTACCAGCAGATGCGCAAGGAGGCCGAGGAGTACTTCGGTCCCGAGGAACTGGTGGGCGACGAGGACGGCGACCCGTTCGAGCGGCGGCGTGGCTGAGCGGCGGAGAGCACCCCGTCGCCGGCGGCCGGCCGGGGTGCTGGACACCTGCGTCTACATCGACCTCGCGCTGCTCGGCGCGGCCGACCTGCCCGCGGTGCCGGAGCTGACCGCGATCACCTTCGCCGAACTCCAGCAGGGCGTCTCGATGGCCCGCGACCCGGTCAGCCGGGCGGCGCGGCTGGAGGTGCTGGGCGCGGCGATGGCCGACTTCGAGCCGCTGCCGTTCGACGCGGCGGCGGCGGCCCGGTACGGGACGCTGGTCACCCTGACGATCGCCGCCGGCCGCCAGCCGCGCCCGCGCCGGATCGACCTGATGATCGCCGCGATCGCCTCCGCCCACGGCCTGCCGCTGTACACGCGCAACCTGGCGGACTTCAAGGGGCTGGGTCCGGCGGTCGAGGTCATCGGGATCTGAGGGTCGCCCCTTTCCTCCCCCTCCCCGCTCCGGTCCTCCGTTCGCCTGAGGAAGCCTGAGGAAGCCGGAGGGGGCGGGGGAGGCGTGGTGCCGTGGGGCTCCGGGGTTCAGCCGAGCCGGACGGCGGTGCCGGTGGCGGCGGAGGCGCGGGCGGCCTCCAGGACGGCGAGGGTGGCGACGGCGTCGCGGGGGTCGACCGGGGGCGGGGTGCCGGGGTCGGCGAGGGCGGCGGCGACGCCCGCGTAGAAGGCCGGGTAGTCGCCCGGGTCGGTCGGCAGCGGGGCGGCGGTCTCGTCGGTGCCGAGGGTGCCGTAGTACGCGGGGTCGTCGGCGCCCCACGGGGCGGTGCCGTCGGGGCGGCGGCCGGCCCGGAGGTCGGCCTCCTGCGGGTCCATGCCCGACTTGACGTAGCCGGCCCTGTCGCCGAGCACCCGTAGGCGGGGGCCGACGAGCGGGGTGACGGCGCTGGTCCACAGGTGCGAGCGGGTGCCGTCGGCGTGGGTGAGGGCGAGGAAGGCGTCGTCGTCGACGACCGCGCCGTCCCGGCGGACGTCGATCTCCGCGTACACCGTCTCGACCGGCCCGAACAGGGCGAGCGCCTGGTCGACCAGGTGGCTGCCCAGGTCGTACAGGGTGCCGCCGACCTCGGCGGGGTCGGCCAGCTCGCGCCAGCCCGGCTTCGGCTTGGGCCGGAACCGTTCGAAGCGGGACTCGAACCGGTGGACCCGCCCGAGTGCGCCCTCGCGGACCAGACGGGCGGCGGTGAGGAAGTCGCCGTCCCAGCGACGGTTCTGGAAGACGGTGAGCAGGGTGCCGTGCGACTCGGCCAGCTTGCAGAGCTCCAGCGCCTCGGCGGCGGTGGCGGCGAGCGGCTTGTCGACCACGGTGGCCAGGCCGGCTTCCAGGGCGGCCCGGGCGAGCGGGACGTGGGTGCGGTTGGGGGAGGCGATGACGACCAGGTCGAGCGCGTCCGGGTCGGCGAGCAGCTGCTCGGGGGTGTCGACGGCGCGGGCGTCGGGGTGCTCCCGGTGCAGTTGGGCGCGGCGGTCGGGGTTGGCGGTGACCACCGCGTCCAGTCGGAGCCCGGGGGTGGTGGCGATCAGCGGGGCGTGGAACGCGGAGCCGGCCAGGCCGTAGCCGATCAGGCCCACGCGGAACGGGCGGGCCGGGTCGGCGTTCCGGGAGACGGGGCGCGTGGAGGGGGTCATGGGCCCTACTCAACCACGGGGTGTCCGGTCTGCCCCGGTTCCTGCGTCACGGGGGACCCTCCGGGGCGCCCGGGGAGGGGGGCGCGCCCCGGAGGGCTGTCTGCGGCGGTAGCTGTCGCCGCCGCGGTGGGGGTCGCGGCGGCGGCAGCTACCGCAGCGCCGAGGGGGTCCGTCCGGGCCCCTGGTCGGCGTGCCGTTCACGCTAACCGTGCCGGGCGGTTCTGCTGAGGGGTCATCACTGCGGTTAGGGGTGGGTTAAGGACTCGTTGAGACGGGGCGGGGCGGGGGAGCGGTGCGGAGGGACGGTCCTGCGGTGATCCTTCTCCGGCCCGTCCCGCACTCGTCCCGTACTCGACCTGTGCCCGTTCCCCGCGCGTCCCGTGCCCGTCCCGCTGGGCGGGACATGCTGCCGTCGGCCTGGTGTGCGGATTAGGCTGTGCCCCGTTGGGGCAGCCAGCAGTACCCCCGGCGGTCCGGTGTCCCGAGGAGGGTCCGGTCGGTGGGAGGCGCAACGGTGACGACGGTGCGCCGCAGTTTCGTATGACCATCGCACTACATGGCAAGACTTCGGGAGACACGCACGTGGCAGACCGCAAGCCCATCGAGTCCTGGCTGACCGACATGGACGGCGTCCTCATCCACGAGGGCACGCCGATCCCCGGCGCGGAGGAGTTCCTTCGTCGGCTGCGGGAGTCCGGCAAGCCGTTCCTGGTCCTCACCAACAACTCCATCTACACCCCGCGCGACCTCAGCGCCCGCCTGGCCGGCATGGGCCTGGAGGTGCCGGAGGAGTGCATCTGGACCTCGGCCCTGGCCACCGCCAGCTTCCTGAAGGGCCAGCGTCCGAACGGCACCGCCTACGTGATCGGCGAGGCCGGCCTGACCACCGCGCTCTACCAGGCCGGCTACGTGCTGACCGACAACCACCCGGACTACGTCGTCCTCGGTGAGACCCGCACCTACAGCTTCGAGGCGCTCACCAAGGCGATCCGCCTGATCAACCAGGGCGCCCGGTTCATCTGCACCAACCCGGACGAGACCGGCCCGTCCACCGAGGGCGTGCTGCCGGCCACCGGCTCGGTCGCCGCACTGATCACCAAGGCGACCGGCGTCGAGCCGTACTTCGTCGGCAAGCCCAACCCGCTGATGATGCGCGAGGCGCTCAACACGGCCGGCGCCCACTCGGAGACCGCCGTCATGATCGGCGACCGGATGGACACCGACATCGTGGCCGGCATGGAGGCGGGCATGGAGACCATCCTGGTGCTCACCGGCCTCACCGCCGCCGCCGACGTGGAGCGTTTCCCGTACCGGCCGACCCGCGTGTTCAACTCCATCGCGGACCTCGTCGAGCTGGTCTAGCCTCGGCACTGCTGTTGCGGGCTCCGCCGCCCCGGCCGACGGTCGGGCGGCGGGGCCCGTTCGCTGTGCGCCGAGGAGGGGCGGATGAGTACTACGGGGGAATCACCGGTGGCGGTCGAGGAGAAACGGGTCACCTGGGCGGAGCTCTACTTCGACCTGGTCTTCGTCTTCGCCATCACCCAGGTCTCCGGTCTGCTGCACCACCACCACGACTGGGCCGGCGTCGGCCGGGCCCTGGTGGTGTTCGTGCCGGTCTACTGGTGCTGGGTCGGCACCACCGTCCAGGCCAACATCCGGGACGTGGACAACCCGCGCGACCGGCTCGGCATCCTCGCCGTCGGGCTGACCGGCCTGGTCATGGCGCTGGCCGTGCCCGGCGCCTACGGGGGCCGGGGCGTCCTGCTCGGCGCCGGGTACTGGGCGGCCCGGGTGGTCCTGCTGCTGCTGGTCGTCCGCGTCCCCGGTGTGTGGCGCGGACCGTACGGGGTCGGTGTGCTGGTCAGCGGACCGCTGCTGTTCGCCGGCGGGCTGCTGCCGGAGGGGCCGCGGACGGTGCTCTGGGCGCTGGCGGCGCTCTGCGACCTGTCCGCGCCGGTGCTCCTGCGCCGCCGGCTCGCCGCGGTGGCCTACCACCCCGTGCACATGCCGGAACGGTTCGCGCTCTTCCTGCTGGTCGCGCTGGGCGAGTCCATCGTCGGGATCGGCGCCACCGCGGCGGGGGTGCCCCTCGACGCGGCCGAACTCGTCGCCGTCACCGCCGCGTTCACCATCTCGGCGGGGCTCTGGTGGCAGTACTTCGTCCACGCGGCCGACGCCATGCGGCACGCGGTCACGGTCGCCGAGTCGCGCCGGGACGTCATCCGGCGCGTCTTCCAGTACGGGCACCTGGCGCTGGTGGCCGGGGTGATCGCGGTGGCGGTCGGCTTCGGCGAGACGGTGGCCGACCCGCGCCGGGCGCTCGGCGCGGGCACGGTGGCCCTGCTCTACGGGGGCTGCGGGCTGTACCTGCTCGCCTTCGGCTACACCCGGTGGATGATGTTCCGGAGGGTGGCGACCACCCGGATCGTGGCGGCGGCGGTGGTGCTGGCCCTGGCCCCGGCGATGGTGCGGTGGCCGGCGATCACGGCGCTGGTGGCGCTGGCGGTGGTGCTGGTGGTGCTGAACGTGGTCGAGCACCTCCGCGTGGCGCGGGCGGGGACCGCGGCGCCCGGCGGTGCGGCCCCCGGCGAATCGGTGGCCGCGGGTGCCGTCGTGGGCCCTGCGGCCCCGGTTGCCCCGGCGGCACCCGTGGCACCTGCGGCTCCGGCGGAGTGAACTGTCAGTGGGCCTGTGTAGCGTTCGGTGTGGAAAGAGGGCGTGCGGCGCAAGGGCCGCAGGGCGTCCGAGGGTCGGGGCGGTGCGGCGGTGAGCGGCCGTCCGGTGGGAGGTTGATGTCGTGACGGACACGGTCGAGGCGGGCGTGACGGAGCCGGGTACGCCGGAGGCGGGCGCCGGGCTGGAACTGCCCGAGTCCTGGCACACGGTGCTGGGCGCCGAGACGGAGAAGCCGTACTTCGCCGAGCTGGCGGCCTTCGTGGCGTCCGAGCGCGCGGAGCAGCAGGTCTTCCCGCCGAGCGGGCAGGAGTTCTCCGCGCTGGAGGCCACGCCGTACGACAAGGTCCGGGTGCTCGTCCTCGGCCAGGACCCGTACCACGACGACGGCCAGGCCCACGGCATGAGCTTCTCCGTGCTGCCCGGTACGAAGACGCCGCCGTCGCTGCGCAACATCTTCAAGGAGCTGGACGCCGACCTCGGCATCCCGGCGCCCGACAACGGCTACCTGATGCACTGGGCCGAGCAGGGCGTGCTGCTGCTCAACGCGGTGCTCACGGTCCGTGCGCACGAGGCCAACTCGCACAAGGCCAAGGGCTGGGAGAAGTTCACCGACGCGGTGATCAAGGCGGTGAGCGCGCGCGAGGAGCCGGTGGTCTTCGTGCTCTGGGGCAACTACGCCAAGAAGAAGCTGCCGCTGATCGACACCGAGAAGCACGTGGTGGTCCAGGGCGCCCACCCGTCGCCGCTCTCCGCCAAGCTGTTCTTCGGCAGCCGGCCGTTCTCCCAGATCAACACGGCGCTGGAGGGCTTCGGCGTCGACCCGATCGACTGGCGGGTGCCGGACCTCAAGCAGGGCTGATCCGCCGGCGGCCGCCGGGGCGCCCGGCCGTCCGCCCGGAAGGCCCTCCGGGGCATCTGACGTGCAGTCCACTCGGCGTCGGCCGCCCGCTGTTCACCGGCTGGTGAACAGCGGGCGGTACCCGGTATGCGAAGCTGGGGACCGACCGGTCGCCCGACCGGGTCTGGGAGGGGCGGTACGTGCGCCGAGCAGGGCGAAGAGTGGGTTTCCGGCTGGCCGCGGGGGCGGCGATGCTGGGGCTGGTGACGGGCGTCGCGGGGTGCGCCGGAGGCAGCGCCGGGGCGGTCAAGGGGCCTTCCGGCGGCGGGAGTTCGAACAGCGCCGCGTCGACGGGCGCCTCGGCGGCCCCCGCACCACCCGGCGGTGCACCCGCCGGGGGCGCGGGCGTGCTGCCGCAGCTTCCCGGTCAGGCCTTCTACGTCTCCGACCAGACCTCCGCCGCCCGTCAACTGTCCGCCCTGCGCGGCCAGGGCCGCACGGCCGAGGCCGACACCCTGCTCCGGATCGCCGCCCAGCCCTCCTCGCAGTGGCTCGGCGACCAGGCGGCCCGGGGCATCGCCGAGCAGGTGAGCCGGCGGGCCGCGGCAGCGGACCGCACGCCGGTCTTCGTCGCCTACAACATCCCGCACCGGGACTGCGGCCTGTACTCGGCGGGCGGTGCGCCCGACGCCGCCGCGTACCGGTCCTGGATCACCGGCCTGGCCGAGGCGCTGGGCGACCGCCGGGCCTGGGTGGTCCTGGAGCCGGACGCGGTGGCGCACACCCTGGACACCTGCGGGGTCAAGGGCGACGCGGCGGCCGAGCGGTACGGCCTGCTCGCCTTCGCCGTCCAGGAGTTGAAGAAGCGCCCGCAGGTGCGGGTCTACCTGGACGCGGGAAATCCCGGGTGGGTGCAGGACCCCTCCGCGCTGGCCGAGGCGCTGCGCAAGTCCGGTGTCGCCTCGGCGGACGGTTTCGCGGTGAACGTCTCCAACTTCTCGACCACGGACCGGAACGCCACGTACGGTGCCCAGCTCTCCGCCCTGCTGGACGGCAAGCACTTCGTCATCGACACCAGTCGCAACGGCAACGGCCCGCTCAGCGGCGAGGCGTGGTGCAACCCGCCCGGCCGCGCGCTCGGGGCGCCGCCCACCGCCGACACCGGGCGGCCGGGCGTCGACGCCTACCTCTGGATCAAGAACCCCGGCGAGTCCGACGGCGAGTGCGGGCGCGGCGAGCCCCGGGCGGGCGAGTTCTGGCTGCCGTACGCACTCGGGCTGGCCCAGGCCGCCGGCTAGCCCGGGCCCGGCCCGGCTCCGCCCCACACCGGCCCGGCCCTGTCCGGGCCGGCTCCGCTCGGCGCTGCCCGGGCCGGACCGGGTGTCTGTCCCCGGTCCCGCTCGCCCGTCCGCCCGCTCGCCCGTCCGTCGGAAGAAGGGGTGCGCCGCAGCGGGACGTCAGCCGGCCGTGCCGAGGAAGGACTCCCAGCCGCCGGCCGGCGCCTGGCCGACACCGAGGGTGCGGAGCTTGCGGAGGGTGGACTGGTCCTGCGCCTCCAGCCACTCGACCAGCTGCTTGAAGGAGACCAGCCGGACCTCGGGCCTGCCCGCCACGGCCTTGATCGTCTGCTCCACGGCGTCCATGTAGATCCCGCCGTTCCACTGCTCGAAGTGGTTGCCGATGAAGAACGGCGCGCGGTTGCCGTTGTAGGCGCGGTCGAACCCCGCGACGTAGGAGTCGCGGGCCTGCGCGCGCCACTCGTCGTACTTCGCCGGGTCGCCCTTGGTGCTGCCGGCCGACTGGTTGGCCAGGATGTTGTAGTCCATGGAGAGCACCTGGAACGAGTGCCCGGGGAACGGGATGCTCTGCAGCGGGAAGTCCCAGACCTTGCCGTCCTGCACCTTCTGCGGCCAGATCTGCTGGCCGCCGGGGGAGCTGGCGTCGTACTTCCACCCCAGCTTGGCGGCGGTGGGCAGCAGGGCCTTCTGCCCCTCCAGGCACGGGGTGCGGCCGCCGATGAGCTCCTTCCGGTAGTCGAAGGGGAGCGGGTCGACGTCGGTGAAGCCGGTGTTGGTCCGCCACTGGGTCACGAAGCCGACGGCCTGGGATATCTCGCTCTCCCAGTCCTCGGGGGTCCACTTGTTGACGCCGTTGCCGTCCGAGCGGCTCGCGCAGAAGTGGCCGTTGAAGTGGGTGCCTATCTCGTGACCGGCCAGCCAGGCCTGGCTGATGATCTTGATCGTGCTCTTCACCCCGGCGTCCGAGAGGTACGGGATGTCGGAGGCGCCGACCGAGTGCTTCGGCGGCTGGTACTGGTTCGCCTTGCCCTTCGGCAGGGTGTAGATGCCGGAGAGGAAGAACGTCATCGAGGCCTTGTGCTCCTCGGCGAGCTTGAGGAAGCGGGGGAACTGGCCGTCCTCGGTCGCGCCGGCACCGTCCCAGGAGAGGACCACGAACTGTGGCGGGCGCTCGCCGGGCTTGAGCTTCTCCGCCTTCGGCTGGTTCGGCTGCGGGCCGGTGTCAGAGGTGGAGCCGTCCCCGATCGGGGTGCCCTTGGGGCCGTTCGTGGTGGGGGCGCCGCTCGTCGGTCCGTTGCTTCCGCTGCTCCCGGTGGGGGCCGGGGCGGAGCCCGATGTCGGGCCGGACGTCGAGCCCGAGCCCGACCCGCTGCCGGAACAGGCGGTCACCGCACCGAGGGCCGCGGTGGCGGCGCCGGCTGCGAGCACGGTCCTGCGAGAGATGATGCTCATGGTCTCCCCTGGTGCCCCGGGCCGGGGGTCGCGGCCGTGGCCGTGGCCGATCCGGCCAAATCGGACAATTGATCGATTTCCGTCTTCAGCATGGCATACGGACGCGGGGGCACCGAAGGTGCCGGGGTCCGTCGACACTGAACACGCATGGCACAGGTGTGCGGGATGCGCGCAGGTGTCGTCTGTTGCCGTCCTGTGACGATTCGCCCGTTTCGACGGATTGGTCGCGTCGATGCCGGATGCCGGATGCCGGATGCCGGATGCCGGATGCCGGATGCCGGATGCCCGATGCCCGATGCCCGATGCCCGATGCCGGATGCAGGGCACTCGATGCCCGGTACGCGGGGCTCGGTGCCGGTGCTCGGCGCCCGGCGGTGGTCGCGGCGTCGCGGTGCCGGGGCGTCAGCCGAGGGAGAGGCGGCGGTTGCGCCGCACGACCCGTGCGATGGCCGTGCTGATCGCGGTGGCCGCCGTGCAGGAGACCGCGAGGCTCAGCCAGGCGGTGTCGAACCAGTGGCTGTTGAGCCAGCCCAGGGTCACGATGTAGGTCGCCCAGATCATGGCGGCCAGCGCCGACCACCGGAGGAACCGGTGAGGGTGCGCGGGAGAGTGGCCGATGGCCAGGTCGAGCACGGTCCGCCCGGCCGGTACGAACCGGGCGATCACCACCATCGCGGCGGCGGCCCGGGTGGTCCGTCCGTCCAGTGCCTGCTGGACCCGTTCCACGCTGGCGGCCAGCTGCGGCCGGTGTTCGAGGCGCCGCCGGACCATGGGTGCCCCGCTCCGGGCGACCCGGAGCAACAGGAGGTCGCCGAGGAAGGAGGCCATCGCCACCCCGAGCCCGAGCATCAGCGGCGCACCGTCTATCTGTGCCGTCTTGAGCACGGCCAGGATGACGAGTGTCCCGCTGGGGATGAAGGGGAGGAACGCGTCGCCGAGGACGGCGCAGAGCGCCAGGGCGCAGATCCACGAGGATCCGACCAGCGTCGCGATGTCCATATCCGAAATCTCCCTCCAGACCGCCCGGGGGAGCAGGTGGCTGCAGAGGACAACGCTAGCGCCTCGACTTTTCATGCCATGAAGCACCCCGGCGTGCTGCGGGTCACAGGGCCCACCATGGCGCGAGCCCCCGGAGCGGGGTGCCGCTCCGGGGGCTCGCGGGGATCGATCGGCGCTGGTCCAGCCCGACGATCTTGCTGGTGAGTGCGGATCCGGTTGGGTGATCCGCTCCTGGCCCATAGCCTGCCGGACGCCGACCGCCGACCGCGAGCCCTGGGGCTGGCGACTTCCCGCGCTGGCGTGAAGTCGCCACGGGTGTTCGGATGCTGGCGGAGCGTCAGCCGCGTGCCCGCCGCTCCGGCGCGGGTCCCCGGATACGGCGCCGGCGGGGCCGGGACCGGGCGGGGAACAGCGGACCCCGCCGCGTGGTTGACCATCCTCGGCACCGGCGACGGCACTGACCGCCGAGACCGGTGAGCGACACCGGTGGACACCACCGGCGCACGGCAGCGACCACGGCCAGGAGGACGGACGGCATGACCACCGAGGACCGGCACGAGAACCAGCGGGACCACCGGACGGACCCACGCGTCGACGAGGTGGTCCGCGGTACGGCCCGGGGCACGGCGCCGGCGCCCCTGTCGATCCTCGACCTGGCCACCGTCGGCGTCGGCTACACGCCCGCGCAGGCCCTGTCCGCGACCACCACCCTGGCCCGCAGCGCCGAGGAGTGGGGCTACCACCGCTTCTGGGTGGCCGAGCACCACGGCATGCCCGGTGTCGCCAGCTCCACGCCCGCGGTCCTGCTGGCCCACCTCGGCGCCCACACCAGCACCCTGCGGCTCGGCTCGGGCGGGGTCATGCTGCCCAACCACGCCCCGCTGGCGATCGCCGAGCAGTTCGGCCTGCTGGAGGCCCTGCACCCCGGGCGGATCGACCTCGGCCTCGGGCGCGCCCCCGGCACCGACCCCGCCACCGCCCGCGCGCTGCGCCGCGGCCTGGCGGAGGGCGCCGACGACTTCCCCCGGCAGCTCGCCGAGCTGACCCACTTCCTGGACGGCACCTTCCCGCCCGACCACGCGTACGCGCGGCTGACCGCCGTGCCCAAGGGGGAGGGGCGGCCGCCGGTCTGGCTGCTCGGTTCCTCGGGCTTCAGCGCCCAGCTGGCCGGCAGCCTCGGCCTGCCGTTCGCGTTCGCGCACCACTTCAGCAGCGTGAACACCGTCCCGGCCCTCGACCTCTACCGCGCCGCGTTCCGCCCCTCGGCGGTCCTCGACGAGCCGTACGCGCTGATCGGGGTGAGCGCGGTCGCGGCGGACGACGAGGCCACCGCCCGCCGGCTCGCTCGGTCCGCGGCGCTCGGCATGCTCCGGCTGCGCCGGGGCAACCCGGGCCCGATCCCCACGCCGGAGGAGGCGGAGTCCTACCCGTACAGCCCGGTGGAGGCGGACTTCATCGACGAATGGCTGGGCAACGTCGTCCTGGGCTCACCGGGCGAGGTGGCCGACGGCCTGGAGGCGCTCCGCAAGCGGACCGGGGTGGACGAGCTGATGGTCACCTCGCACATCCACGGCCACGAGGCGCGGTACCGCTCCTACGGGCTGATCGCCGAGGCGTACGGCCTGACCGGGGCGAAGTCCGCCGACGCCTGAGAACCCCCTCGGGGGCGGCCGCCGGCAGGACGGCCGTCCTCGGGCCTCCTACTCGACGGGGCCGACGGCGCCGCCCGGGCCGACCGGTCCTCCCTGGGCGTCGCGACCGTCGCGGCCGTCACGGAGTATCGCCGCGACGAGTTCCGCGTCGCCGGGGCGGGCGAAGTACCACCCCTGGGCGGTGTCGCAGCCGGTCAGCCGGAGCCGTTCGGCCTGGGCCGCGCTCTCGATGCCCTCGGCGGTGACGGTCAGGCCGAGGGTGTGGGCCAGCTGCACCATCGCGCCGACGATCTGCTCGTCGGCGTCGCTCCGGCGCGCGTCCCGGCCGGCGAGCCCGGTGCGGGTGCCCGTCGGGGCCGGGTCGCGGAACCCCTCGATGAAGGTGCCGTCCAGCTTCAGTACGTGCACCGGCAGGCGGGAGAGGTAGGCCAGGTTGGAGTAGCCGGTCCCGAAGTCGTCGATCGCGATCCGGACGCCCATGTCGGCGAGTGCCTGGAGCGCCTGCAGCGGGCGTCCGCCGGGGCCGAGCAGCGCGCTCTCGGTGATCTCCAGCTGCAGCAGCCGGGCCGGCAGGCCGGTGCTTTCGAGCGCCTGGGCGACGTCGGCGACCACGTCGGAGTCCCAGATCTGGCGGGCGGCCAGGTTCACGCTCACGAAGGTCTCGGTCTCCGGGAACT
The DNA here is from genome assembly GCF_040611255.1 of Kitasatospora sp. NPDC002965. Taxonomy (NCBI): domain Bacteria; kingdom Bacillati; phylum Actinomycetota; class Actinomycetes; order Kitasatosporales; family Streptomycetaceae; genus Kitasatospora; species Kitasatospora sp. NPDC002965. Next base: position 129,130 of record NZ_JBEXNT010000003.1, read on the forward strand.
CGGTGAGCCAGCGCCGGGCCTGGCGGCAGGACTCCTCCAGGACCCACTTGCCGAGCGGCACGATGGCGCCGGACTCCTCGGCGAGCGGGATGAAACGGTCCGGCGAGAGCGTCCCGTAGCGGGGGTGGCGCCAGCGGACCAGCGCCTCGGCCCCGTGCACCGTGCCGTCGGCCAGGCCGACCAGTGGCTGGTACTCGATGGTGAACTCGCCGCGCTCCAGCGCCGGGCGCAGTGCGGTGGAGAGCAGTTGGCGGGTCAGCTGGTGGGCGCCCCGGTCGGGGTCGTAGAGGGTCCAGCGGGCCCGGCCGTCGGCCTTGGACCAGTAGAGCGTGGAGTCGGCGTCCTTGACCAGGTCGGTGGGGGTGGTCTCGTGGACGGACCGTTCGACGACGCCGACGCTGGCGGTCACCGCCAGCCGGTGGCCGGCCACGTCGAAGGGGCGTTCCAGGGCTTCGAGGATCCGGGCGGCCAGGTCGGTCAGCTGGTGGCTGCCCTTGCTGTCGGTCACCAGGACGGCGAACTCGTCGCCGCCCATCCGGGCCACCAGCTGGGTCTCGCGTGCGGAGAAGCCGCGCCGCAGGCGGGTCGCGACGGCGATCAGCAGCTGGTCGCCGATGTGGTGGCCGAGGGTCTCGTTGATCGCGGCGAATCCGTCGAGGTCCAGGTAGCAGACGCCGACCCGGCGTTCGTCCGTCGTCGCCGAGCCGGCCGCCGGGCCCACCCAGGCCGTCCCCGTCCCGGTGACGGTCCGGGCCGGTGACCCGGCGGTCGACCCCGTGGCCGACCCGGCCGGGCGGGCGGTCGTCCGGTCGGGGGTGAGGCAGGCGGCGTCGAGGCGCTCGAAGAAGAAGGTCCGGTTGGGCAGCCGGGTCAGCGGGTCGTGCAGGGCCTGGTACTCCAGGCGGTCGCCGAGCCTCCGCTGTTCGGTGATGTCCTCGACCAGGGCGAGCGTGTAGAGGGGGCTGCCCGCGCCGTCCCGGATGAGGGAGATGGTCACCTTGCTCCAGACCGTGCGTCCCTCACGGTGCTTGAGCTGCTTCTCCACCCGGAGCCGGTCGCGCTCGCCGTGGACGAGGGCGGGGAACAGGCGGTGCGGCATGCCCTCGGGGTCGAGGATCTCGTGGATGTGGGTCCGGGCCAGCTCGCCGACCGTGCGGCCGGTCAGGGCGGCGAAGGCGGGGTTGACCTCGATGATCCGGTCCTCGGGGTCGATCAGTGCCATGCCGATGCCGGCGTCGCAGAAGGCGGCCCGGAAGCGGGACTCGCTCGCCCGGAGCGCGGCCGAGAGCCGTTCCGCCTCCAGGGGTGACGCTTCGGCGGCCCCGTCCTCGGCCGGCCGGTGGGCCCCGTCGCCGAGCGGTGCCGAACAGGTCGGGCAGCGGTGGGGGCCGCCGTCGGCGGCGGGGGCGCGGGGGTCGGTCAGAACGGCGTGGGCTGCCCCGTCGGGGGCTTCGCCGTCGAGTGCGGTGCCGTTGAGCGCGACGCCGTTGGCCGGGCGGACGCCGGGTGGCGGGGGGAGGGGGTGTCGGTGCCGTGGCTCCTCGTGCCGCACGCCCGGGTAGTGTGCGTCGGCCCCCTCGTTCTGGCCCGGCACGGCATGCTCCCGTCCGCTGCTGCAGCTTGACGCTTGACGCTGGTCCGGCCGGTCACCCGACTGGCGGCGGCCGACTCCGCACTCTTCCGGGGCCCTCGGGGCCGGGGTCCGGTGCGGAACGCTCGGGGTGGAGCGGCCGTGCGGAAGCCCGCGTGAGGAACCGTGAGGAACAGGGCGCTGCGGCCGATCATAGGACGCGTCGGCAACGCGCGGTGACCGCCGCCAGGGTGATTCGTCGGCTTTGGGGGCAAGTGCGGCGATACATGCGGACGCCCCCGGTACACATCACATGACGTGTACCGGGGGCGTGTGCTCCGGTAGTGCGCTCTCGGGCGCCGGTCGAGCGCGGTGCGTGCGCCCGCCGGGCCCGAGGACCGCAGGTCGGAGCGTCAGCCCGCCAGCGTGGCGGTGAGGGTGATGGTGGTGCCGGTCAGGGCCTGGCTCACCGGGCAGTTCGCCTTGGCGTCCTCGGCGGCCTTCGCGAAGCCGTCCGCGTCCAGGCCGGGAACCTCGCCGACGACGGTGAGGTGGATCCCGGTGATGCCGGTACCCGGCTGGAAGGTGACGTCGGCCTGGGTGTCGAGCTTGGTCGGCGGGTTGCCCGCGCCGGCCAGGCCGTGCGAGAGGGCCATCGAGAAGCACGCGGAGTGCGCGGCCGCGATGAGCTCCTCCGGGCTGGTCTTGCCGTTCGCCGCCTCGGCCCGGGCCGGCCAGGACACCGGGTACTCGCCGATGCCGGACGACGCGAAGGTCACCTGGCCCTTGCCGTCGAGCAGGTTGCCTTCCCACGCGGTGCGGGCGGTGCGGGTGGTTGCCACGATCGGTACCTCCAGTAATGAGGAACTGCTGATTCGTCACGTCCGGTCATGCCGCGCTTAGCCTACGTGCAGGTCGGGGGCCTGCCACAAGTAGCGCATCGGGCACGTGCGTCCGAAAACGCCTCGGCCGTCCGGGTGACGGTGCCGGTGAGGGGGCGCGCCCCGCCAGCTCGGAGCCCCGCCGGGGGATCACTCCGTGTGCCGTCCATATCGTGGACGGATAGGCCAAATGGTGCGGGCCCGTGCGGGGTGCCCTGTTAGATTGACCCGGGCCCGAGCCCGGCCGGTGCACGACCGGTGCACGACCGGGTGCCCATTCCGAGAGAGCCGCGGAGCCGCCCCGATGACGGACCACCCCACGACCCCCGACGCCGGACTGCACGAGGGGATCGACGACACCGTGCGGGCCGAGCTGACCAGCCTGCGCGAGAGCATCGACAACATCGACGCCGCGGTGGTCCACATGCTGGCCGAGCGCTTCAAGGCGACCCAGCGGGTCGGGCGACTCAAGGCCGAGCACAAGCTCCCGCCGGCCGACCCGGCGCGCGAGCGCACCCAGATCAAGCGCCTGCGCGAGCTGGCCGCCGGTGCGCACCTGGACCCGGTGTTCGCCGAGAAGTTCCTCAACTTCATCATCGCCGAGGTCATCCGCCACCACGAGGCCATCGCCAGTGACGCCGTGACCGGCGGGAACGATTCCGCCTGACCCCGGGCCCGGCCCGACCCGTGGGTCGGGCGGGGGATTCCGGGAGAGCCCCCGGAGGTCCGTTCCCGGGAGGACGGGTGCCCCGGCCCCCTCCGGCGGTGTCGGGCGGGGGTAAACGCCCGATTTCGCCAGGCTCCCCGGGTGGCGTAGCGTGCAGGTTCCCCCGCAGCCGGAGAGTGGAGCAGCGACGATGGCGGTGAACCTGCCCGGTACGCACGGCGACGCCGGGGCCGCTCCCTCCGGGGCCGTCGGTTCCGGCGGCGGTGCGTACGGCGCCCCCGGTGCTCCCGGGGCCGGCGGTGGTCCCGGTGTGCCGGGGTACCCCGGCAGCCCGGAAGCCTCCGGAACCTCCGGGACCCCCGCCGTGCCGTCCGGCGGCCGGGCCGAGGCCCGGCGGGCCCGGCGCGCTGCCGAGGGACGCCGGACTCCGAAGCCCCGCCGGCAGCGTCCGTGGTGGATCGAGATCCCCGCGATGGCGGCGGTCGGCCTGGTGGTCGCCCTGCTGATCAAGACCTGCCTGTTCCAGGTGTTCACCATCCCCTCCGGGTCGATGGAGAACACGCTGCGGATCGGTGACCGGGTCGGGGTGAACAAGCTGGCCCCGCTGACCGGCTGGGAGCCCGAGGCCGGCCAGCCGGTGGTGTTCAAGGACCCGGGGGACTGGCTGCCTCCGCAGCCGACCGGCGGGAACCCGGTCGCCAACGCGCTGGGCTCCGCGCTCGGCTTCGTCGGGCTGATTCCGCCCAAGGACGACAACTACCTGGTCAAGCGGGTCATCGCGACGGGCGGGCAGACCGTCCAGTGTGCGGGTACCACGCTGACCGTCAACGGCACGAAGGTGGACGAGCCCTACCTCCACTCCGGGGACGACTCCTGCGCGGGGCTGGACTTCGGCCCGGTGACGGTGCCCCAGGGCTACGTCTGGGTCGAGGGCGACCACCGCAGTGACTCGGCGGACTCGCGCTACCACCAGCGCGGCCCCGGTGGCGGCGCCGTGCCGGTGGACAACGTGGTCGGCCCGGTGTCGGCCGTCGTGTGGCCGCTCAATCACCTCGACTGGTTCGGCTGGGTCGGTCGCTGATCCCGGCCCGGTCGGCCGTCGCGTCGGCCTCGGCCGCCGCCCCGGCCAGCCGCTCGCCGAGTGCCGTCGCTCCCGCCGGCACCGCGTCCGGACCTCGCGTCACCCGGTCCGTTCCCGGCGGAGCGTTCTCCCGCCCCACCGAGGCCGCAGCCCCAGCCGCAGTCCCAGCCCCAGCCGCAGTCCCAGCCCGAGCCGCAGTCGTAGCCGTCTCCGGCGCGGTACCGGGCTTGCTCGCCTGGGCGGCGAAGGCGCCGGCCAGCACCAGCAGACCGCCGGTCACCTGCGGCAGCCCGAGGTGCTCGCCGAGCAGGACCCAGGCCAGCACGGTGGCGACGACCGCCTCCAGGTTGGCCACCACCCCGGCGATCGGGGGCGACAGGTGCCGCACGGCGATCACGCCGGTCAGGTACGCGAGCACGGTCGCGATCAGGACCATCCACGCGGCCGGGAGCAGCGCGGGAACGGTGTGCCCGTTCATCACCACGTCCCCGCCGAGCAGGCTCCAGTCGGCCTCCCAGGGGCGGGTGAGGGCGGTGAGCACGATCGCGCCGATCAGCAGTCCGTACGCGCTGACCGCGATCGGGTCGACCGGCCGTTCGCCCCGGCTGCCGGCGTCGGCCAGCACGAAGTAGCCCACCTGGCAGCAGGCCGCCCCGAGGGCGAACAGGACGCCGAGCGCGTCGAAGCTCAGGCCGTTCCAGATCTCGACCACGCAGGCCAGACCCGCGACGGCCACCCCGGCGCCGACCGCCGCGCCCCGGCTGATCGGGCGTCGCTGGACGAACCGCACGTAGCCGATGAGCAGCGGCGGACCGAGGTACTCGATCAGCAGCGCCACGCCGACCGGGATCCGGGAGATCGCGGCGAAGTAGCAGGCCTGGACGCCGGCCACGGCGAGCAGGCCGAAGCCGATGAGCAGGCCGGGCCGCCGCAGGACGGCGGCGCGGTGGCGGTAGGCGAGCGGCAGGAGGACGACGGCGGCGCCGGTGACCCGGAGCCAGACCACGTGCAGCGGTGAGAGCCCGGCGGCGATCAGCGGCTTGGCGGCGGTGCCGGAGCCGCCGAAGGCGATGGCGGAGACGAGCGCGAGGGTGAGACCGAGGGTCCGGGCGGAGGAACCGCCGAGCAGGTGTTTTGAGCTGTGCACCGACGAATTGTGACAGTCGTACCGGCACTTCGGTAAGGGGTCATTCCGCTATTCGGTCCTGCCGGGGGCCGTGTGTGGCGACGGGCCCACCGCTCCGTGCGGTGGACCCGGCTGTTCCGGGCCGGCGCTACTGTGCCGCGCCGGCGCCCGCCAGGGCGTTCGCGCCCGCGTCCGCCCCGGAGCCGGTGGCGCCGCCGGCGTTCGAACCGCCCGCACCGCCCGCACCACCGCTGCCGCCGGATCCCGACCCGCCGGTGCCGCCGGTGGGCTGCGGGCTGGGCGTCGGTGCGGTGGTCGGACCCGTCGTCGGGGCCGTGGTCGGCGCCGGCGTCCTGGTCGGCCGGCCGGTCGGCGAGGACGTCGCCGGCTGGCTGGGAGCCGTGGTCGCGCCGCCGGATCCGGCACCGCCGGTGCCGCCGCCCGTGGGCTGCGGTGCGGTGGTCGGACCGCCGGTGGGCGCGGTGCCCGGCGTCGTGGCCGAGCCGTCCGAGGCCCCCGACCCGCCGCCGCCGGTGGTCGCCGGCGAGGACGGTGCGCCGGACGGCGTGGCCGACCCGTCCGTCCCGCCCGAGGGCGAGGCGGAGGAGCTCGGGGAGTTCGCGGAACCGCTGCGCGAGGAGGAGTCCTCGGCGCCCGACGGGGCGGGGAAGTCGGCGACCGGCTGCCCCTTCAGCGCGCTCTTCATGTAGGTGGTCCAGATCTGCGCCGGGTACTGGCCGCCCGCCGCGCCCTCGATCCCGCCGGTGCCGCTCAGGCTGACCTGCGCGCCGGTGGCCGGGTCCTGCCCGAACAGCGCCACCGAGGTGACCAGCTCCGGGGTGTAGCCGATGAACCAGACCGACTTCTGGTCGTCGGTGGTGCCGGTCTTGCCCGCGGCGGGGCGGCCGAGCGCCTTGGCGCGCCAGCCGGTGCCGCCCTGGTCGCTCACCACGCCCTCCAGCATCGAGGTGACCTCGCGCGCGGTCTGCTCGCTGACCGCCTGCGTGGTCTTGTGGGCCGGCAGCGGGAGCGCCTCGCCCTCGTGGTCGACCGACTGCACCAGCCAGGGGGTGATCTGCCGGCCGTCGTTGTCCAGCGTGGCGTACACCCCGGCCAGGTCGAGCACGCTCGGGGTGGCGGTGCCGAGCGGGATGGACGCCACCGGGTCGAGCCCGGGGGTGGTGCCGGGCAGGCCGAGCGCGATCGCGGTGTCCCGGACCTTCGACAGCCCGGTGTCCTGGGCGAGCTGGGCGAACGCCGAGTTCACCGACCAGTCGGTGGCCTGCTGGAGGGTGATCTGGCCGTAGCTCTTGTCGCCCTCGTTCGGCGGCGCGTACGGGGTGCCCTTCCCGCCGCGGACCTTGCGGCCACTGGTGCCGTCGTAGACGGTGCGCGGGGTGACGGTCTGGCCGGACTGGGTCCTGGCGTCGTTCTCCAGCGCCGCGGCCAGGCCGATGGCCTTGAAGGTGGAGCCCGCCTGGTAGTCCCGCCGGGTCGCGTTGTCGATGTAGTGCCTGGTGTAGTCGACGCCGCCGTACAGGGCGACCACGGCACCGGACTTCGGGTCGACCGAGACGGCGCCGGGCTGGACGTTGGCGTCCTTCTTCCGCTTGTCCGGGTCGAGGGTGTCGTGCAGCTGGACCTGGACCGCGTCCTGGAGGGCCTGCTGGCGCGCCGGGTCGACGGTCAGCTTGATGGTGTAGCCGCCCTTGGCCAGCTCGGACTCGGTGATGATCTGATTGGTGGTGAGGTACTCGGTCGCGGCGTTGACCAGGTAGCCGGCCTGGCCGGAGAGGCCGAGCTGCGACTGCGGGTTCCTGACCTCGGGGAAGGCGGTGGCGGCGCGCTCCTCGGCGGAGAGCCAGCCCTCCTTCACCATGCCGTCCAGCACGTAGTTCCAGCGGTTCACGGCGTTCTGCCTGCCCGCCGGGGTGGCGGTGGCGACGTCGTAGGCGCTCGGGGCGTTCAGCAGGGCGGCCAGGTAGGCGCCCTGGGCGGCGTCGAGTGCGGAGGCGTCGACGCCGAAGTACTGCTGGGCGGCGGCCTGGATGCCGTACGCGCCGCGCCCGTAGTACGAGGTGTTGAGGTAGCTGGAGAGGATCTCGTCCTTGCTCTCGGTGGCGTCCACCTTGATGGCGATGAAGAGTTCCTTCACCTTGCGGGTGATCGACTGCTTCTGGCTCAGGTACGTGTTCTTCACGTACTGCTGGGTGATGGTGGAACCGCCCTGGGTGCCCTCGCCCTGGGCGGTCTTGACGGCGGCGCGGACCAGGCCGGGTATGTTGACGGCGCCCTCGTGGTAGAAGTTCCGGTCCTCGGCGGCCAGGGTGGCGTGCTGCGCGGCGGGGGAGACCTTGTCGAGGGCGACGTTCTGCCGGTTGGTCTGGCCGGTCCGGGCGATCACCGAGCCGTCCTGGTAGAGCCAGGTGTTGCTCTGCGCGGTCGCGGCGGCGTGCGCGTCCGGCACCTTCACCAGGGTGATGCCGAGGGCGAACAGGCCGACGCCGAGCACCAGGGCCGCGGCGAAGCCGGTCAGCGTCATCCGCCAGGTGGGCACCAGCCGGCGCCAGCCGGTGCGCCGGGGGCGGCGGGACTTCCTGCCGCCCCGCCCGGTACCCGGCCCGGTGTTCTGTTTCGCGGTGCGCTGGATGCCGCTCTGGGCGTCTCGGGACAAAGCGGCGGCCTTTCCTGCGGGCGGGCGTCCGGGCGGGGCAGGCCGTGCGGGCCTGCTCGGACGGGATCGTCGGCGATAGGGGACCTTTGTCCCTTTTCCGGTTTACAGCCCAAAACGCGTCCAACGGGCCGGTTGGATCCACTGGGAGGACAAGCGAGACCGACATCACACACAAATCGGACGTCGATGGGCAGCAAAAAGCCGGAGAGCCCCTCGCAATGGCGAGAGGCTCCCCGATGTCGGTGCGCCGCCAGGGACTCGAACCCCGGACCCGCTGATTAAGAGTCAGCTGCTCTAACCAACTGAGCTAGCGGCGCCTGCTGACGTGGAAAACAATACACGGTCCCGGCGAGTGCCTCGAACCGCTTGCGGCGGAGCCCGCCCCGGCCTGCCCGTTTCCGCCCGGTTGGGGTGGAGTTTGCCGCCGGTTAGGGTGGAATCGTGCCCAGCTCCCACCCAGGCCGCCGGAAGACTCGGCTCACCGCCGCGCTGCTGCTCAGTGCGGTGGCCTGCACCGCCTGGGTCCTGGAGGTCGCGCTCAGCACCCGACACGACCCGGTCCGGGCCCGCGTCGGCGAGCTCGCCGCCGAGGACCGGACGCTGGGCGGCCTCTCCCGGGCCGCCGGGGCGGCGGGCGCGGACCCGTCCCGGGAGAGGGGGCCGGGATGACCGGCCCCGGGCAGGGCGCCTCCCCGCGCCGCCGGGCCGCCGGGGACACCGCGGCCTTCCTGCGCGTCGACGGCGTCCCCCTGCACGTCCGCGTCGAGGGCGACGGCCCGCTCTGCCTGCTCACCGGCGGGCTCGGCAGCAGCTGGTTCGACTGGGACCTGGTCGTCCCCTTCCTCGCCCCGTACCGGACGGTGGTCCGCTTCGACCGCCCCGGCTACGGGCTGAGCGCGCCCGAGCCCGCGACCCGGGCGCTCCCGACGGCCGCACGTGAGGCCCACCGGATCCGCGCGGTGCTGGAGGCGCTCGGCCGGGAGGAGCCGTGCACCGTGGCCGGTCACTCGCTCGCCGGCTTCCACGTCGAGACCTTCGCCCGGCTGTACCCGGACCGGACCGCCGGGCTGGTACTGCTGGACGGCAGCGCCGAGGCGGACCCGCGTCCGCGTCCGGCCCCGGAGCTGCGGGACCTGACGGCCCGCGCGGCTGCCGGTGCGGCCACCGCGGTCGCGGTGCCGTACCTGCTCGGACCCACCGCGCGCCGGTGGGTGGCCCGCGCCTCGACGGTCCGCCGCGAGGACCTCGCCCCCGTGTCGCTGGTCCGGCACTGCTACCGGACCGGCCGCTCACTGCGCGCGCTGCTCCGGGAGAACACCCACTACCTGGACATGGCCGCCGAGCTCGCCGCACTGCGCCGCACCACGCCACTGCCGGACGGCCTGCCGGTCACCGTGCTCGCCGCCGACGACGGCCTCCGCAGCCGCCGGACCGAGGAGTGGCTGGCCGTCCAGCGCGAGCTGGCCGCGCTGCTCGGCGCCGAGTTCCGGACCACCGCCCCGGCCGGACACCTGCTGATGTTCGACCGTCCGGACGCCGTGGCCTCGGCGATCCTGGAGACCCGCTGACCCCGCCCGAGGCGCCCGGACGGCGCCGGCCTCAGCCGCCGCTGGCGTTGTCCGCGTCGACGAGGCGGCGCACGGCCCGCGCCACCGGCAGTTCCTTGACGAGCCGCCGTGCGGCCTTGCGGACCTCGGTGTTCTCCGGGCCGGGGAAGATCCGCCGGTCCAGTCGGGCCGCCCCGATCAGCCCCGCCAGTTGCAGGTCGGGCCCGTCCGGTCCGCAGGCCCCGACGGGGGAGACGGCCGTGCCGCCGGTGCCGGCCCCGGTGCGGCCCAGGGCGCGGGCGATCCGGTCGGCGATCTCCTGCCCCGCCGTGGCCGGCACCGGCAGGTGGGCCCGGTAGGGGATGAGCAGGACATGCCGCCGTTCGACGGTCAGCGCGCCGTCGGCGACCAGCCGTTCGCGGAAGTGCCCGAGCGCCTCCCGGCGCGGGATCTGCCGCATCACGTGGTCGAGCCCGAGCCGGTGCTTCCGCTTGCCCGCCTCGGCCAGCCGGTCCAGTACGCCGGCGCTGATGTCGTCCTGCGCCCCGAGCGGCCGGAAGCCGGTGATCCGCCGGTCCTCGACGGTGACGGCGCCGGCCAGCACCAGTTCGGCGAGCACGCCGCCCGTGAGCGCCCGGTAGAAGGCCGCGGCCGGGACGGGCATCCGGCCGTGGGCCGGATCGGTGCAGAGCAGCACCAGTTCCTCGGGCATCGGGCGCCGGCCGTGCGGTCCGGAGTCGAGCGGAGCCATGGCGGCACCTCCGATGGGGCCGTGCGAGCGCGCGTCGCGCGCGGTGGGGGCAGCGCCCCCAAGCTATCCGGCGCGACGGTGCGGGCGTGCCGGAACCGGGAACGAAGGTGCCCGGACGGGCCGGGCAGGGGTGTGCGGGGAACGCCGAAGGGCCCCTCGCTCTCGCGAGGGGCCCTTCGGCTGTCTGTGCGCCGCCAGGGACTCGAACCCCGGACCCGCTGATTAAGAGTCAGCTGCTCTAACCAACTGAGCTAGCGGCGCCTGCTGACCTGGAAGACATTACACGCAGTCGGTCCGATCCGCCGAATCGCCACCGGCCGGACACGCACCGTGGCGACCGGCACAACCGCCGGAGGCGCTACCCCTCCGGGAAGTGGCACGCCGCCCGGTGGTCGGTGTCCGGCGCGGGCCCGGTCGGCAGCGGGGCCTCGGTCTCGCAGCGGGTGCGCGCGGCCGGGCCGCCGAGCCGTGCGTAGACGGGGCAGCGGGTGCGGAACGCGCAGCCGGTGCGCCGGGCGGTGGGGGAGGGCGGGTCGCCGGCGAGCAGGATGCGGGCCCGGGCCCGTTCGGCGGCCGGGTCCGGCAGCGGGACGGCGGACAGCAGTGCGCGGGTGTAGGGGTGGCGCGGACGGTCGAAGACGGCGGAGACCTCGCCCTCCTCGACCGTCCGTCCCAGGTACATGACGCTGACCCGGTCGGCGAGGTGGCGGATGACCGAGAGGTCGTGCGAGACGAAGAGGTAGGAGAGGCCCAGCTCCGCCTTGAGGGCCTGGAGCAGGTTGAGCACGCCGGCCTGGATGGAGACGTCGAGCGCGGAGACCGGTTCGTCGAGCACCAGCAGCTTCGGCCGGACGGCCAGCGCACGGGCGATCGAGATCCGCTGGCGCTGCCCGCCGGAGAACTGGTGCGGGTAGCGGACGGCGTGGGCCGGGTCGAGGCCCACCTGCCGGAGCAGCTCGGGGACCCTGCCGGCGATCTCGCCCCCGGAGGCCCGCTGGGCGCGCAGCGGTTCGGCCACGATGTCGCCGACCGGCATCCGGGGATCGAGGCTGGCCATCGGGTCCTGGAAGACGATCTGCAGTCGGGCCCGCATCCGGTGGGCCTCGGCGCGGGAGAGCCCGGCGGCGTCCCGGCCGAGCAGCTCGATCCGGCCGGACTCGGGGGCGGTGAGGCGCAGCAGTTCGAACAGGGTGGTGGACTTGCCGGAGCCGGACTCGCCGACCAGGCCGAGCGTCTCGCCCTCCCGGATCGACAGGTCGACGCCGTCCACCGCGTACACCGAGCCGATCCGGCGCTTGAACACGGTGCCCTTGAGGAGGGGGAAGGTCTTGGTGAGCCCGGTGACGTCGAGGACCGGGGCGCGCTCCTCCCTCGGGACGGGGTCCGCCGCAGGCGGGGGGAGGGCGGGTACCGGGTAGACCTCGGCGGGCGCGGGCCGCCGTTCGGCCAGCTCGCCCGCGCGGACGCAGGCGGCGAGATGCCCCTCGACCGGCGCCGGCCCGTCCGCCTCCCCGGCGGCCCCGTCGGCGCCGGTCCCGTCCACGGCCCCGGCCGTCCGGCCCGCCACCGCCGTGGCCGGTCCGCCCGTCCCCGCGAGCGGCGGCTCCGTGCTCCGGCAGCGGTCCTCGGCCAGCGGGCAGCGCGCCGCGAACGGGCACCCGGCCGGCAGCTCGGCCATCGGCGCGGGCACGCCGGGGATCGGCACCAGCGGCCCGCCGCGCCCGTCCAGCCGGGGCACCGCGCCGATCAGCCCGAGCGTGTACGGGTGCCGGGGTGCGGCGAACAGTTCGTCGACGCCGGTCGTCTCGACCACCCGGCCCGCGTACATGACCGCGACCCGGTCGGCCATCCCGGCGATCACGCCGAGGTCGTGGCTGACGAGGACGAGCGCGGCGCCGGTCTCGCGCCGGGCGGTGCGCAGCACGTCGAGGACCTGGGCCTGGATGGTGACGTCGAGGGCGGTGGTGGGTTCGTCGGCGAGCAGGACGTCGGGGTCGTTGGCGATGGCCATGGCGATCATGGCGCGCTGCCGCATGCCGCCGGAGAACTCGTGCGGGAAGCTGTCGAGGGCGCGGTCGGGTGCGGGGATGCCGACGAGGTCGAGGAGTTCGGCGGCCCGTTTGCGGGCGGCGGCCCGGTCGAGGGGCTGGTGGATGCGGAGCGCCTCGACGATCTGGTCGCCGATCCGGTAGACGGGGGTGAAGGCGGAGAGAGGGTCCTGGAAGACCATGGCGATCCGCCGGCCGCGGACGGCGGCGAGCTCGCGCCCGGGCAGGCCGACGAGTTCGCGCCCGTCCAGTCGGACCGAGCCCCGGACGCGGGCGGTGCCGGGCAGCAGGCCGAGCACGGCCAGGGCGGTGACCGACTTGCCGGAGCCGGACTCGCCGACGATGCCGAGGGTCTCGCCGCGCCGCAGGGTGAGGTCGACGCCGCGGACGGCGGGGACGGGGGCGCTGCCGCGCGGTCCGGTGAAGTCGACGTGGAGGTCCCGGACGGTCAGCAGCGGGTCGGCGGGTGGGGGTGCGGGCGCGCCGGGCGGCGGGGTCTCGACGGTGGTGGTCACGTGCGGGCCTTCTTCCTGCGGGCGGAGCGACGGGGGCGCCGGGCGGCCTCGGAGGTCGGGTCGAGGGCGTCGCGCAGTCCGTCCCCGACCAGGTTGACGGCGAGGACGAAGAGGACCAGCAGCCCGGCCGCGAAGTAGAACAGCCAGGGGAAGACGGGCGCCTCGCTGGTGCCGGCGGCGAGCAGGGTGCCGAGCGAGACGTCGGGCGCCTTGACGCCGAAGCCGAAGTAGGAGAGCGCCGTCTCGCTCATCACGGCGCCGCCGACGGCGATGGTGGCGTCGATGATGAGGAAGGAGGCGACGTTCGGGAGGATGTGCCGGGTGATGATCCGCAGCGGGTGGACGCCCATGAACCGGGCGGCGCGGACGAACTCCCGCTCGCGCAGGGAGACGGTCATCGAGCGGACCACCCGGGCGGTGATCATCCAGTTGAACAGGGCGAGCAGCAGGACGAAGGCGAGCCAGCCGGCGCCCCTGAGGCGCGGCGAGATGATCGTGACGACCAGGAACGCCGGGAAGACCAGCATCAGGTCGACCAGGAACATCAGGATCCGGTCCGTCCAGCCGCCGAAGTAGCCGGCGCAGGCACCGACCAGGGAGGCCAGCACGGTCGAGAAGAGGGCGACCAGCAGGCCGATGACGAGTGACTTCTGCAGGCCGCGGACGGTCTGGGCGAAGACGTCCTGGCCGACCCCGTTGGTGCCGAACCAGTGGGTCGCGGACGGGGGTTGACGCAGCGCCGTGTAGTCGGGGGCGGCGTAGTCCCAGGGGGTGAGGAGCTGGCCGCCGAAGGCGAGGGCGAACAGCAGCACGACGACGACGGCGCCGGCCACCGCCCAGCGGGCGGCGAGCAGGCGGGCGAGGACGAGCCGGCCCCGGCCGGTCACCCCGGGAGCGGCTGCGGTGGTGGCGCCGGCGGCCGGGGCGGGCTCCACGGGCCCGGCGGGCTCGACGATCACGGTGGTCACGGGGCTCTCCTCCGGTCAGGTCCGCACGCGCGGGTCGAGGGCGGCGTGCAGGGTGTCGGCGAGGAAGCCGGAGGCGAGGACCACGACGGCGGCGAACAGGTTGACCGCGACGACCGCGTTGACGTCCTGCTGGTTGATGGACTGGATGAACCATTCGCCCATGCCGTGCCAGCCGAAGATGGTCTCGGTGAAGGCGGCGCCGGTGAAGATGCCGAGGAAGCTGTAGGCGAACATCGTCGACATCGGGATCACCGCGGTCCGCAGTCCGTGCCTGAGCAGGGCGCGGCCGCGGGTGAGGCCCTTGGCCTCGGCGGTGCGCAGGTAGTCGGAGCCGAGCACGTCGAGCATCGTGCCGCGCTGGTAGCGGCTGTAGGTGGCGAGGCCGCCGAGCGCCAGCGAGAGGGTGGGCAGCAGCAGGTGCAGCGCCCAGTCGGCGAGGTGGGTGCCGAGCCCGCCGGTGAGCCCGGGGGTCTCGTAGCCGGTGAACGGCACGACCTCGTGGCCGACGGCCTCCTTGGCGGCGATGGCGCCGTTCTTCAGGAAGAGGGCGACCAGGAAGACCGGGGTGGAGAGCAGGACGAAGGAGACGAGGGTGAGCAGCCGGTCGGAGATCCGGTACTGGCGGACCGCGCTCCAGGCCCCGGCGGCGACGCCGAGCACCATGCCGAGCAGGCTGCCGATCAGCAGCAGCCGCAGCGAGACCCAGACCCGGCGGCGGAAGTCGTCGATCACCGGGGTGTCGTGGATGGTGCGGCCGAGGTCGCCGTGGAGCACCAGGTCGCCGGCCCACCGGCCGAACCGCTCGACGACCGGGGTGTGGTCGTTCAGGTTCAGGTCGGTGAGCTGCCGCTCGACCGAGGCGGCGGCGGGGCGCGGCACCTTGGCCTCGAAGTAGGTGCGCGGCTGGAGGGCGGCGGCGGAGAGCGCGTACGCCAGGAAGACGGCGGCGGCGAGCAGGACCGCGTAGTAGGCCAGCCGCTTCGTCAGGTAGCGGAGCATCAACGGCTGCCCGGGGTGGGGGCGGGGCCGACGCGTCGGGTGGGCATCGGGTGGGTGGCCTTCGGTCGGTGGGCCCGGTAGCGGCCCGGTGAGGGGGTGGGTGGGGGCGGTCGGGGCGCGGGATCCCGGGGGTGGTCGGGAAACCGCAGGTCAGAGTGTTGCACCGGCGGGCGGCCGGGGTGTTGCGGCGGTGTTGCGCCGTGTATCGGTTGGGTCAGGTGTGAACCAGGCCCCCTAGTACTGGTTCTGATCGACTGTTACCTTCGCTCCGCCGGCACCGACTTGGCTGCCCACGCTCAAGCCTCGCCACACCTCGCGACGCTCAACTCTCACCACTCGCCGGACATCACGGGGGGAACCCTCATGGACGCTCTCGCCACGCCCGCACGCCGCCGACTCGGCCGTGCCGCCGTGCTCGCCCTCGCCGTCACCCTCGCCGCCGCGGCGTGCACCTCGGGCGGCGGCGGCTCCGCCGACACCGCGGTCAGGAGCGGGGCGCCGGCCCAGGGCGCCATCGACATCAACGCCAAGGCGGCGGACCTGGTCCGCGACGGCGGTGAGGTCCGGTTCCCGCTCTACCAGTGGATCACCCAGTGGAACCCGTTCCAGGTGGACGGCCGGTACGGTGACGCGGTCGAGATCATGCGGGCCCTGGAGCCGAACCTCTTCACGACCGACGAGGCCGGCGCGTTCAAGCCCTCCCCCGACTACCTGGTGGACGCCAAGGTCACCTCGACCTCCCCGCAGGTGGTCACCTACAAGCTCAACCCGAAGGCCAAGTGGTCCGACGGCAAGCCGCTGAGCTACCTGGACTTCAAGGCCGACTGGGAGGCCAGCAACGGCAAGAAGGACGGCTACAACATCGCCGACTCCTCCGGCTACGAGCTGATCTCCGCGGTCGAGCAGGGGGCCGACCCGGCCGAGGTCAAGGTGACCTTCGCGGACACGTACGCGGACTGGCAGAACCTCTTCCGCCCGCTGATCCCGGCCGCCGGGATCGCCACCGCGGACGACTTCAACAAGGGCTGGGTCGAGAAGATCCCGATCACGGCCGGCGCGCTGAAGATCGGGACGGCGGACAAGACCGCGCAGACCATCACGCTGGTCCCGGACCCGGCCTGGTGGGGCGCCAAGCCCAAGGCGGAGAAGATCACCTTCCGGGTGATGTCGCAGTCGGCGACCACCCAGTCCTTCCTCAACAACGAGATCGACTCCGCGACGGCGGGTACCGCCACCGCGTACGGGCAGCTCAAGGACGCCAAGGACACGGTGATCCGGTCGGCCAGCCCGTGGGACGAGGTGCACATCTCCTTCGGCGGCGGCGGTCCGCTGGAGGACCTGAAGGTCCGCCAGGCGCTCGGCAAGGCGCTGGACCGCAACTCGCTGATCAAGATCGCCAACAACGGCGTCCCGGTCGAGTTCAAGCCGCTCGGCAACCACATCTTCATGCCCAACCAGACCGGCTACCAGGACAACTCGGGCGAGTGGGCCAGGTTCGACGTGCCCGCGGCGAAGAAGCTGCTCGACGAGGCGGGGTGGAAGGAGTCCGGCAGCGGCCAGCCGCGCACCAGGGACGGCAAGCCGCTGACCCTGCACTGGGTGGTCAACGAGGCCACCACGCAGGCCCAGCTCGACCTCGCCACCGCCGCCCAGGCGATGTGGCTGGCGGCGGGCGTCAAGGTGGAGCTGGACAAGGTCCCGTCGAACGACTTCTTCACCAAGTACGTCAACCCGGGCAAGTTCGACATCGCCAGCTGGCGCAACACCGACTCGTTCCCGCTCTCCACCAGCCTGCTGAACTTCCGGCTGCCGCAGGGGGACAACGTCTTCGGGAACTACTCCAAGCTCGGCACCGAGGAGATCGACGGGCTGCTGAAGAAGGCGGCCGGCACCATCGACCCGGTGGAGGCCGCGAAGTTCTACAACCAGGCGGACGCCAAGATCTGGGAGCTCGGCCACACCGTCGAGCTGTACCAGCGGCCGACCGTGCTGGCGACCCGCAAGGGCCTCGCCAACTACGGCGCCTTCGGCCTGGCGAGCCTGGACTACGCCAAGGTCGGCTGGGAGAAGTAGCCGCCGGGGCCGGTGCGACCGTACGGCGGGCGCGGACGAGTGCGCGGGTGCGGAGACGGGTGCTGAGACAGGTGCGGAGGCGACGTGCGATGCGGAGGTCGTGAGCCGCACGGCAGGCGCTAACGAGCAGCGCGGTGATCACGAGGCCGGTGGTGCGGACACGGGAGGAACGGCTCTGCCGCCCCCGCTGTCCTGCCACCGGCCTTGACCTTCCGCGATGCCCGCAGGCCGCCCGTGTCGTGGGTCCGCCCGGACCCGCCCGCTTCCAACCGGGGAAGAATCTAGCGGGGTGTTCGGGGCCGCCGTGCCGTACGGCGCTGGCGCGCCCGGAAACCCGCCGTGCTGTCACCCGGTTCGCGCACCGCAGCGTCAACTCTGGCTGACGACACGGCACATCGGACCGTCCGGTGCCGTCCCGGGCCCTGCGCGCCGGGCGCCGGGGCGGGACGCCGGCCGTACGGCGGTGCCGCCGACCGCCGTACGGCGCCGCGCCGGTGCGTGCGTGCCGACCGGGCCGCTGCCAGGATGCGGCGGGTACCTGCCAGCCCGCCCGTCCGGAGCCCGGAGACCGCCGATGACCAGCGATTCCGCCGCATCACCCCACCCGCACCACGCCGACCCGCGCGCGGTGCGCCGGATGGTCCCGCGCAGCCGGGACGAGCCGCACCGGGTGGCCACCCCGCTGGAGCTCTTCTTCGACCTCTGCTTCGTGGTCGCGGTCGGCCAGGCGGGTCGGGAGCTCGCCCACGACCTCGCCGCCGGCCACTGGGGCGACGGCCTGACCGGCTACCTCTTCGCCTTCTTCGCGATCTGGTGGGCCTGGATGAACTTCACCTGGTTCGCCTCCGCCTACGACTGCGACGACGTCCCCTACCGGATCACCACCCTGGTGCAGATCGCCGGTGTGCTGATCCTGGCGGCCGGCGTGCCCCGGATGTTCGCCGACCAGGACCTGGTGCTCTCGGTCATCGGGTACGTGGTGATGCGGCTGGCCATGGTGACCCAGTGGCTGCGCGCGGCGGCCGGCGAGGAGGGCCCGGCGCGCGGCGTGGCGCTGCGGTACGCCGCCGGGATCACGCTCTGCCAGATCGCCTGGGTCGTGGTCCTGGTGCTGCCGGACGGTGCCCGGGCGGTGCTCATCCCGCTCGGCATCGTGGCGGAGCTCTCCGTGCCGGTGCTCGCGGAACTGCGGCTCCGGACCACCTGGCACCCGCACCACATCGCCGAGCGGTACGGCCTGTTCACCCTGATCGTGCTCGGCGAGACGGTGGCGGCGGCGACCATCGCGGTGCAGTCCGCCGTGGACGAGCACGAGGGGCTGAGCCGGCTGCTGCCGGTCGCCGGCGGCGGCCTGCTGATCTGCTTCTCGGCCTGGTGGATCTACTTCGCCCGGCCGGTCCACGAGCACCTCCGCTCCAACCGGCAGGCCTTCCTCTGGGGGTACGGCCACTACGTGGTGTTCGGCGCGGCGGCCGCGATCGGCGCAGGGCTGGAGGTGGCGGTCGAGTCGGCCGTACACAAGGCGCACATCTCCGAGACGGCCGCCACCGCGACGGTGACCGTGCCGACCGCGCTCTACCTGATCACCGTCTGGCTGCTGCACTCCCGGCACGTCAAGACCGGCGCGGCTCAGGCGCTGCTGCCGGTCGCGTCGGTGGCGGTGCTCGCCTGCACGGCGGCGGGCTGGGCCGGGGTCCTGGCGGCCGGTCTGGTGAGCGCGGTGACCGTGGGGGTCGGGGTGGTGCTGCACGCCCGGGAGGGCTGAGCGGAGGCCGGACGGCGCGGGGGCGCCGGCTCGCGCGGCTGGGGCGCGGGCTCCCGCGGCCGGCCGGCCGCGGGACCGTCCTCGGCCCGCCCGGTGGGCGGCAGTTCGGGGGGCCGGTCGCCCAGTAGGTCGCGGAGGATCTCGCCGTGCCCGGCGAGCCAGGTCCGGTACGGCGGACTGGCCTGCGCCAGGTCCAGGTAGACGGCCCGCAGCTCCCCGAACAGGGCTTCGCGGGCCGGCACGCCGAGCGCACGGGGCCGCCAGACCAGCAGCAGCCGGACGGCCAGCGGGTCGCCGTACAGCCGGCGCACGACGCTGCCGGGACCGGGGGCGGAGGTCGGCTGGCAGGGGCGGACGGCCTCGCCGGAGGCGACCAGCTCGGCGGCGGTCGTGTTGTCGCGGACCTGGACCACCCGCGGGTTGAGCCCGGCGGCGCGGAACACCCGGCGCATCGCCGCGTACTCGTGGTCCGCCGTCGGGTCCACCATCCAGGTGTCGTCGGCGAGTTCGGCCAGCCGGACCACCGGGCGGGCGGCTGCCGGGTGGTTGGCGGCGAGCGCGACGAACTGCGGCTCACGGGCCATCAGCACCCGGTGCTCGGCGTCCGGGGGCAGCCGCAGCGGGAACCCCTCGCTCTCGTGGACGAAGGCGACGTCCAGTTGGTCGGCGGCGATCATCCGGAGCAGTGCGTTGGCGGAGATGTCGATCTGGATGGTGGTGTCGGTCTCCGGCAGCCGTTCGTGCACCCGGCGCAGCCACGCGGCCACCGCCCGGCTGCCGACGCTGCCGATCCGCAGCCGCCGGGCGCGCTCGCTGCCGGCCGTCTCCCGGGCCTCCTGGCGGGCGGCGGCGATCAGCGCGGCCATCTCGGCGATCACCGGCCTGGCCCGGGACAGCACCGAGTGGCCGAGCGAGGTGGGCCGGCTGCCGGTCTGTTCCCGGGTGAACAGCGTGCCGCCGACGGCCCGTTCGATGCGGTGCAGCTGGGTGGTGAGGGACGGCTGGGTCATGCCGAGTTGCAACGCGGCCTTGCGGAGGCTGCCGGTATCGGCAATCGCGCACAGCACCCGGAGGTGTCTCACGTCGAGCTCCACATCGGGAGCGTAACGGTCGAAACGGCGCAACGCCAGGGACATGACAGGTTGTCGGGTCGGCAGGGGCACCGGCCTCCCCGGCCCGCCCGGTTCGCACCGCCGTCCGTCCGGCGCTCGGTCCGGTGGTCGGCCCGGTGGTCCGTCCGGCGCTCGGCCCGGGGGCGGACGGTGATCGGTCCGGTGATTGGTTCGTGCTATCGCCGGTTGACATCATCCGCCGGGCCGCCGGCCTGGCCGAAGCTCTGGGGCAGCAAAGCATTCATCCGATGCCCGAGGCCCGGCCCCCACCGGACCGCGGCGCTTCCGCGAATCGGAGCCCCCACATGGATCGCGTCTCGCGCACGCCCTCCGCCGTGCCAGGCCCGGCGGCCCCTCCGGCCCCGGCCCGTTCGGTGCCGTCCCGTTCGGCACCGGCCCGCACCCGGAGCGTGCCGGGCGCAGCCGCGTCGACTCCTCCCGGCGGAACGTCCGGCCCGGCCGGCGGCCCGGCCTCCTGACGACCCCCGGCGCGGCCCACCGGACGGCCCCCTCCGGCCGGTCGGCGTGCCGGGCGGCGCGCACCACCCCGCGTACGACCCCACGCACCACCGCACGCCCGGTACCGCCTGCACCACCGGTACCACGCGCTACCCCCCACCCCTCCACCCCCGTGAACGGGAGCCCCCACATGAACCGTGTCTCACGCACCTTCTCGGCCGCGCTCGGCCTGGCGCTGGCCGCCGGTCTCGCCGCCCTGCCCACCACGGCCGCCGCCGCGCCCACCCAGGGCTACACGGCCACCGCCGCCCGCACGACCTCGGTCGCGGAGGACGCCAACAACAAGGCGTTCTACGAGGCGGTCATGAAGTCCGCCAAGGCCAAGCAGGCCGCCAACCCGTACCTGCTGGCCGTCACCGTGACCTACGACGCCAGCAGCGCGCCGACCTTCCGCAACCAGATAGCCCAGAGCACGCAGATCTGGAACAGCTCGGTCGCCAACGTCCAGCTGCGGTCCGGTTCGGCCGCCGACTTCCGCTACTACGAGGGCAACGACTCGCGCGGCTCGTACGCCAGCACCGACGGCCACGGGCGCGGGTACATCTTCCTCGACTACGCGCAGAACCGTCAGTACAACTCGCTGCGGGTCGTCGCGCACGAGACCGGGCACGTGCTGGGCCTGCCCGACCACTACTCGGGCCCGTGCAGCGAGCTGATGTCCGGTGGCGGCCCCGGCACCTCCTGCACCAACCCGAACCCGAACAGCGCCGAGCGCAGCCGGGTCAACACCCTCTGGCGGAACGGCCTGGCCGGCTGACGCCCGACGCACCGCAGGACGGCCCGGCCGCTGAACCCCGGCGGCCGGGCCGGTCCGTGCGCGTGCCCGCCCACTGCGGCGATCCCGAGCAGGGCCGGCGGTGCGCGCCCCACCGTGTCACCGCCGCGCCCGCTCGCGCCGGGCGCCGCCCGGGGAAGCCCGTCGGTGCCGCGCCCGCTCGCGCCGGGCGCCGCCCGAGGGGATCTGTCGGTGCCGCGTGCGAGCATGCGGGCGAGAGTCGTCCGCCGCCGACCGCGAGGTGCCGCCGCTATGCCCAAGCCCGTCCCCGACCGCCTGGAAGACCTGCCGTACGCCGACCTGCTGCGCCCGCACACCGGGCCGCTGCGCAGCGACGCGCGCTACGACACCGTCCACTTCGACGGCGGCGAGTACACCGACCTGTCGGCCGCCGGTGCGACCTTCCTGGAGTGCGCGTTCACCGGTGTCGCGCTGAGCGGGGTCAAGCTCCGGCAGGCCCGGTTCAACGAGGCCTGGGTGCAGGCCGGCCGCTGGGTGGCCTGCGACCTCGCCGACAGCGAGTGGCAGGACGCCCTCTTCGCCGGCGGCGTCCTGGCCGGCGTCACCGCGCACGGCTCCGCGCTGCGCCGGGTGGTGTTCCGCGGCTGCAAGCTGGAGGCGGTCAACCTGCGCGCCGCCGTCCTGCGCGACGTCGTCTTCGAGGACTGCCTGCTGCGCGACGTGGACTTCGGTGACGCGCGGCTCACCGACGTCGCCTTCCCCGGCTCCACCCTGGAGGAGGTCCGGCTGCGCGGCGCGGCCCTCAGCAAGGTGGACCTGCGCGGCGCCGCCGCCCTGGGCCTGCCCGACGGCCACCAGGGCCTGCGCGGCGCCCTGATCAGCTCCACCCAACTGCTCGAACTGGCACCCCAGTTCGCCCAGGCCCTGGGAATCACCGTGAAGGACGGCTGAGCGCCCCGGCCCCCGGCCCCCGTCCAGGCGGCGAGGCCGGCACGGGTGTCACAGCTCCCGGGGGAACCACGGGTCGTGGACCTCCCGGGGGCCGTCCGGCGTCAGCAGGGTGACCGTCGGCGGCGCGGCCGCGTACTCGGCCAGCAGGACGGCGCCGTGCCGGGTCTCCAACTCCGCCTGGACGGGCACCCGCAGCCGGCTCAGCGCCCGCCGCAGCTGCAGCGCGTCCCGCCGGCTCACCGGCTGCGGCGCGCGCAGCACCAGCCGCAGCGGGCTCAGCGGGCCGGCCACCGGCTCGCCGCTGCCCAACTCGTAGCCGACCGCGCCGATCGGCCCCCAGGCCAGCCGGTGGTCCGCCACCAGCTGCCCGGCCACCGGGAGAACCGCGAGCGCCGGAACCGCCGCCGTCCGCTGCGGCGGCAGCAGGTCGATCCGGCCGGGGAGTTGTTCGGGCCGGAGCGTGCGGGCCACCGCCGCCCGGGGCACCAGCGCGTCCAGCCGCTGCCCGCGCTCCGGGCCGCGCACCGTCACCGGCAGCCAGGTCTCCGGCGCGGCCGAGGCGTCCCGGACGCAGCTCACCGGATGCGGGGTGTCCGCCGGGGAACCCGCCACGACGGGCGCCCGGCCGACGGTCACCCAGGGGTGGGCCCGCAGCACCTGCCGCGCCCAGTGCGGCAGCCCGCCGCCGCCGAGCGGGCGCAGCGAGCTCGGGCACTGCACGAGCAGCAGGTCGTGGACGCCGGGCAGCCTGCCGTCCAGCGCGGCCAGCGGCCCGACCAGCCGGCGCGGTCCGTCGTGCAGCTCCTCGCTCGGGCGGCGGACACCGGTGTGGGCGGCGACGGTCACGGCGGGCTCCTGGGGTGGGATCGGGACCGGGTGACGGGTCCCACCCTGCTCCTGGTCCGCCGTCAGGGATACGGCCTTTCGACGCTTCCACCCGGGACCAACGGCTCAAGGCTCGGGGGACGGGAACGCCTCGGAGGAACGCGCGGGACGCTCGCGGAAAAGGGTGACGTGTTCTGTCACTTTTGGTGTGGACGATGGAGTGCATGAACCGGGAAACCACCACCCCTGACGTCGTCCAGGACGGTCCGCTCGTCGGTCGGATCGCGCTCGTGGCCGGGGCCACCCGCGGCGCGGGGCGCGCAATCGCCGTCGAGCTCGGCCGCGCCGGCGCCACCGTCTACGTCACCGGACGCACCACCCGCACCCGGGCCAGCGAGGTCGGCCGGAGCACGGAGACCATCGAGGAGAGCGCGGAGCTCGTCACAGCGGCCGGCGGCACCGGGATCGCCGTCCCCACCGACCACCTCGACGAGGACCGGGTCCGCGCCCTCGCCGAGCGGATCGACCGTGAACAGGGGCGCCTCGACGTGCTCGTCAACGACCTGTGGGGCGGCGAACACCTGCTCGTCCGTTCCGTCTTCGGCAAGAAGAGCTGGGAGACGCCGCTCGCCGACGGCCTGCGCATCCTGGAACTCGGAGCCCGTTCGCACGTGATCACGGCGGCACTCCTGTTCCCGCTGCTGATCCGCTCCGACGCGCCGCTGCACGTGGAGGTCACCGACGGCACGGCGGTCTCCAACCGCCGCTACCGCGAGAACATGTACTACGACCTGGCCAAGAACGCCCCGATCCGCCTGGCCTTCGGGCTGGGCCAGGAACTGGCCGAGTACGGGGGCACGGCGGTGGCGGTCTCGCCGGGCTTCCTGCGCTCGGAGCAGATGCTCGCCCACTTCGGGGTCGGCGAGGAGAACTGGCGCGACGCCGTCGCCCGGGAACCGGCCTTCGCGATCGCCGAGTCGCCGCACTACCTCGCGCGCACGGTCGCGGCGCTGGCCGCCGACCCGGACCGGGCCGCGCGCTGGAACGGCAGGTCCACCTCCAGCGGGGAGCTCGCCAGGGCCTACGACGTCCGGGACGTGGACGGCAGCAGGCCGGACGCCTGGGCCTACTTCGAGGACGTCGTCCACGGCGGGAAGGACGCCTCGCCCGACGACTACCGCTGATCCTCGGGCCCGGGTGCCCCGTACAGGGCGGCCAGGGCCGACGCGCGCTCGCGAAAGCGGGCGCGCAGGCCCGCCGGGGCCAGCACCTCCACCTCCGGGCCCAGCCTGGACAACTGGTCGAACGCGACCTCGTCCGACTCCGCCGGCAGGTCGAGTGTGACCCGCCCGGCGGCGTCCGGCGCGGTCGCCGAGGCCAGCGCCTCCTCGACCGCCGCCTCGTCCACCACGGCGGGCAGCCGTCGCAGGCCCGACGCGGTCAGCCGCACCGCGACACGGGTGCGCAGCAGCGCCCGGGCGAACCCGGCCGAGTGCGCCTCCCAGTGCGCCGCCAGGTCGAAGGCCGGGTCGCGGACGAACGGCCCTTCCGGGCCCGGGGCGGCGGCCAGTGCCGTGACGCGGTCGACACGGTAGGTACGCCAGGCGCCGTCACGGTCACGGTCGGTCGGCTCACCCGGAACGCGGCCCACCAGGTACCAGACGCCCGCTTTCAGGACGACCCCGTACGGCTCCACCACGCGGGTCACCGCGGCGGGCGGGGCGCCGTCCCTGCCCGGCCGCGCGTACGTCAGCTCCACGGTCCGGTCGGACCACACCGCGCGGGCCAGCTCCGGCAGGAGCCGCGGTGCCTCCGGCTCGCGGAACCAGGCGGGGGCGTCGAGGTGGAAGCGGCGTACCGAGGACTCGGCCGCCGTGCGCACCGACGGGAGCAGGGTGGCGGTCAGTTTCAGCCGGGCCGCGCTCGCCGCGTCCGACAGCCCGAGGTCCCGCAGGGCGGTGGGCACGCCGGACAGGAAGAGGGTCTCCGCCTCGGTGGGGTGCAGCGTGGTGAGCCGGGTCCGGTAGCCCGGCGGCAGGTGGTAGCCGCCCACCCGGCCACGCTCCGAACGGACCGGGACACCGGCCTCCTGGAGGGCCTGGGCATCCCGGATCACCGTCCGCTCGGAGACCTCCAGCTCACGGGCGAGGGTGGCGGCGGTCACGCCGGGGTTCGACTGGACGAGGAAGGCCATGCGGATCAGGCGGGCGGCACGCATGCCTCAATGATCGGCGGCCGGGTGAACGGGCACGGCACCGGTTCCGCCCGGGCCACCGGTTCCGCCCGGGCCGGCCCGGCCGGCCCGGCACCCCGCCGCCCGTCTCCGCAGCGGATGCGTCCGTCGCGCGCCGGTGTGAGAGTGGGGGCAGCCCGGAAGTCGTCCGGAGGAGGAGTCATGGGCATCTTCGACAGGTTCCGCCACAAGGAGCACGCCGCCGCAGGGGAGGACAGGTCCTCGCTCGGCGGGGGCCACGAGCAGGACACCACCGCGATGGCGGACTCCGCCCAGCGCGCCGCGCTCGCCCACGACGAGGCGGCCGACGCTTTCAACGCCGACACCGAGCGGGCCCGTGAGGTCCGGGAGGCCGAGGTCCGGGAGTCCGAGGCCCGGCGGTCGACCGGGATCAGCGAGCGGGAGGCCGAGGAGCGGGCCCGCGAGAACATGACGGCCGAGGGCGACCCCTGGGACTGACCCCGCCCGGTCCGCCGCGGGGCGCCCGCCCGCCGGGCGCCCCGGCGGACCGCTGCCGCCGCGTCCCCCTGCCGTCCCCGGCGTCCCCGCCACCGTCCGGATCACCGCCCCCGAATCCCGTCCCCGTCCGCGTCACCGGTCCCGGGGCGGCAGCGGGGGCCGCCGCAGGTCCGGCCGGGGGGTGTCGTCGGGAGGAGGGACGGCGGCCGGTACGTCGTCCAGCAGCTCCAGCGCCAGCCGCACCGCCATGACCAGCTCGGGGTAGCGGCCCGAGGCCCAGTCCCGGGGGGTGCGCAGCACGTGCACGTCCGGCTCGACGCCGCGGTTCTCCACCGACCAGCCGAGCCCGCCGGTGAACCAGGAGGCGTTCTTCGGCACCGAGATCTGCGTCCCGTCGCCGAGGGTGTGCCGTCCGGTCATGCCGACCACGCCGCCCCAGGTCCGGTTGCCGACCACCGGGCCGAGCCCGAGCAGCCTGATCGCCGCGATGATGACGTCGCCGTCCGAACTGGTGGCCTCGTCGGCGAGTGCCACGACGGGCCCGCGCGGGGCGTCGCGCGGCCACCGGACCGGCTCCCGGCCCCGGCTGAAGTCCCAGGCGAGTACCCGCCGGGTGAGTTTCTCCAGCACCAGTTCCGAGACGTTGCCGCCGGCGTTCCCGCGGACGTCGAGGACGAGCGCGGGCTTGTCGAGCTCGCGCCGCAGGTCCCGGTTGAACTGGGCCCAGCCCGAGCCGCCGAGGTCGGGGATGTGCAGGTAGCCGCACCGGCTGTCGCTGAACTCGCGGACCAGGGCGCGTCGTTTGGCCACCCAGTCCTGGTACCGGACGGGGCGCTCGTCGGTGAGCGGTGTGACGGTGATCCGCCGCACCTGGCCGTCCGGCCCGCCGCCGCGCAGGGTCAGTTCCACGATGGTCCCGCCGGTGCCGGCGAGCAGCGGGAGCGGTCCGCGCACCGGGTCGACCGGGCGGCCGGCCACGGCGAGCAGTTCGTCGCCGTCGTGCACGCCCTGGGCGGCGAGCGGGGCGCGGGCGCGCGGGTCGGAGGACTCGCCGGGGAGGATGCGGTCGAGCAGCCAGCGTCCGTCGGGGGAGCGGTGGGCGTTGGCGGCGAGCAGGCCGAGCGGCTGCTGGGCGAGGGACGGCCCCTCGCCGCGCCGGGAGGCGGTGACGTAGGCGTGCGAGGTGCCGAGTTCGCCGAGGAGTTCGCGCAGCAGGTCGGCGAAGTCGTCGGGGCCGGCGATGCGGTCCAGCAGCGGCTCGTACTGGGCGACCAGGGCCGGCCAGTCCAGCCCGGACATCCCGGCGTCCCAGAACTGGTCGCGGACGATCCGGGCGGCCTCCGCGTAGGACTGCCGCCACTCGGCGGCCGGCCGCACGGTGTGGGTGATCCGGCGCAGGTCGACGCTGGTGGCGGCGGTGGGGGCGGCCACCGGGAGGATCCGCAGGGTGCCGGACGAGTAGACGGCGACCGAGCCGCCGTCGCCGGAGACGGCGTAGCCGTCGAGCCGGTCGGCGAGGGTGGTGCGGGTGCCGCGGGCCAGGTCGAAGTACTCCAGGGAGGGGCGGCCGGAGGTGTCGTCGGGGTTGGTGAAGGTCTGCCCGAGGGTGCCGGAGATCGGCCAGCGCAGCCAGACCAGCCCGCCCCGGACGCTGTCGGTGGCCGAGTACTTGGAGGCCAGCACCGGGAAGGGGACCAGCCGCTCGCCGATGCCCGCAGGATCGACGTGCACGGTGCCGTCGCCGCCGCCGTCGCCGCGCGGGGCGCCGTCCTCGGCGGGGGCCGCGAACGGGGACGGCGTGTCGGCGGCGAGCGGCACGAGGTAGGGACGGCAGCCGAGCGGGAAGGAGAGGTCGCCGGTGTGCACGTCGTGCACGGGGTCGAAGCCGCGCCAGGAGAGGAAGGCCAGGTAGCGGCCGTCCCGGGTGAAGACCGGCTGCTCGTCCTCGAACCGGCCGTCCGTGACGTCGGTGACGGGCGCGGGCCCGTC
Source organism: Kitasatospora sp. NPDC002965 (assembly GCF_040611255.1). Classification (NCBI taxonomy): domain Bacteria; kingdom Bacillati; phylum Actinomycetota; class Actinomycetes; order Kitasatosporales; family Streptomycetaceae; genus Kitasatospora; species Kitasatospora sp. NPDC002965. The sequence goes on from NZ_JBEXNT010000003.1 coordinate 156,619, forward strand.
GGTGCGGGTGAGCCGGATGCGGCGCAGTGAGCGGCCGGCGGCCGGCTGGGACCACGCGAGCCAGTGCGAGTCGGGGGAGAACCGGGCGCCGGCGACCGGGCCGTGGCCGGAGGCCGCGACTTCGCGGACGGTGCCGTCGGCGGTGGCGAGCAGCAGGAGCCGCCCGTCGGAGGAGGCGGCGGCGAGGTGGGTGCCGTCGGGGGAGGCGGTGAGTTCCAGGACGCGGCCGAGCCGGCCGTCGGCGAGCACCCGGTGGCCGCGCTGTCCGGGGGCCTGCTCGTGGCCGGGCAGCGGCACGATCTCGACTGCGTCCTCGCCGCGGGCGTCGGTGATCCAGGCGGCCTCGCCGGTGTGGCCGAGGACGACCGGCAGCCGGGTGCGTACGCCGGGCGTGTCGGCGAGGGCCCGGGCGGGCCCGTCGCGGTGGGTGAGCCAGTACTGGCTGCCGCGGACGGTGATCACCCCGGCCCGGCCGGTCTGGTCGCAGGCGAGGTCCTTGACGTGCGAGGCGGCGTTCACCTGGTAGGGCCGTCGGCCGGCCCGGGCGCCGCCGAGCGGGACGCGCAGCCGGCGCGGGGCGGGGGCGTCGAGGCTGTCCAGCAGCCAGAGGTCGCCGGCGTGCTGGTAGACGATCCGGGTGCCGTCACCGGCGGCCTCGCGGGCGTAGTAGGAGGCGTGGTCGGTGTGCCGGCGCAGGTCGGTGCCGTCGGGGCGGCAGGAGTAGAGGTTGCCGATGCCCTCGTGGTCGGAGAGGAAGGCGATCCGGTCGCCGTCCGCCGAGGTGACCGGCATCGGCGAGGCGAGGTGGCCGGGGTGGCCCTCCAGGAGGCGTTCGCCGTCCACCCAGAGCCGGCCGGTGGCGCCGCCCCGGTAGCGCTTCCAGGCGGCCGGTTCGTGCGGGGCGGAGCCGGTGAGGAGCACGGTGTGGGCGGGGCCGACCTGGGCGTCGCCGACCGGCCCCCAGGGCATCCGGCGACCGGGTCCGCCGTCGGCGGGGAGGGCGTGCGCCCAGGTGTAGTGGCCGAAGGGCTCGTGGTACGAGGTGACGGCGAGCAGTTCGCCGTCCGGCAGCCAGCCGCGCAGCCGGGTGTCCTGGCTGCCCCAGTGGGTGAGCCGGTGGGCCTCGCCGCCGTCGACGGGTGCGGTCCACACCTCGGGGGTCAGGCTGTACCAGCCGGTCCAGGCGAGGGTGCGGCCGTCGGGGGAGAGGCGGGGGTGGCTGACCCGGGTGCGGTCGCAGCTGACCCGCCAGGCGCGGCCGGTGGTGGCGTCGTCGCCGAGCGGTGCGAGCCAGACGTCGTCCTCGGCGGTGAAGGTCAGCAGGTTCCCGCGCAGGTGGGGGTGGCGGAGGTAACCGGGTGACGTCACTCCTCCATGCTTCGACGGGGTGTCACGTCCGGCAACCGGGGGCGGTCCGGGCGGGCCGGTGCCGGGGCCCTCTCCGGGCCGGTGTCCGGGCCGTGGCGGGGGCCGGAACCGGTCTGGACCATTGACACCGAACCGCCGCATCCACTTCAGTGGTCTAGTCCAACTGGTATGTCTGGCCGCGCCGTTCCCCCACCGTCTGCGCGCGTTCCGGCCTGCCCCGGACGACCCCCACGCCCGCGCCTCCGCGAGGAGAGTCCCCCACATGCGCAGATCCCCCGTACCCGTCGTGCCCGCCGTCCGCCGCCGCCCGCGCACGCTGCTGGCCGCCGGTACCGCGTCCGCCGTCGCCGCCGCCACCATGGTCGGCCTCACCCTGGGCCTCGCGCCCTCCGCCTCCGCCGGCGAGTTCCTGGTCAACGGCGGCTTCGAGAGCGGCGCCGTCGGCCCGTGGAGCTGCTCCGCGGCCTCCGGTAGCGTCGTCACCGGCCAGTCCCACGGAGGTAGTTACGCCCTGGCGGCGGCCGCCTCGGCGAGCGACACCGCCCGCTGCGCGCAGACCGTCACGGTCGCGCCCAACACCACCTACACGCTCAGCGCGTACCTGAAGGGCTCGTACGTCTACCTCGGCGTGGACGGCGGCACCTCCACCTGGACGCCCGCCACCGGCGGTGCGTACCAGAAGCTCAGCGTCAGCTTCACCACCGGCGCCAACCAGACCAGCGCCACCGTCTACACGCACGGCTGGTACGGGCAGGGCACGTACTACGCCGACGACGTGTCGCTGGACGGCCCGGGCGCTCCCAGCCCGACCGTCACGCCCACCGCGACACCGACCGTCACCCCGACCGTGACGCCGACGGTGACGCCCACCGTCACCCCGACCGTGACGCCGACCGTGACGCCCACGGTCACGCCCACCACGCAGCCCGGCGGCAAGGCCCTGGTCGGCTACCTGCACGCCAGCTTCGCCAACGGCGCCGGCTACACGAAGGTCGCCGACATCCCGGACTCGTGGGACTTCATCAACCTCTCCTTCGGCGAGCCGACCTCCGTCACCTCCGGCGACATCCGGTTCAACCGGTGCTCGGTCGCCGACTGCCCGACCGTCGAGTCCGACGCCGACTTCAAGGCCGCCATCGCCGCGAAGCGCGCCAAGGGCAAGAAGGTGCTGATCTCGATCGGCGGTCAGAACGGCCAGGTCCAGCTCACCACCGCGGCGGCCCGGGACACCTTCGTCAGCTCCGTCTCGGCGATCATCGACAAGTGGGGCCTGGACGGCCTGGACATCGACTTCGAGGGCCACTCGCTGTCGCTCCAGACCGGCGACACCGACTTCAAGAACCCGACCAGCCCGGTCGTCGTCAACCTGATCTCCGCGATCAAGACGCTGAAGGCCAAGTACGGTCCGAACTTCGTGCTGACCATGGCCCCGGAGACGTTCTTCGTCCAGCTCGGCTACCAGTACTACGGATCGGGCCCCTGGGGCGGCCAGGACCCGCGCGCCGGCGCCTACCTGCCGGTGATCCACGCCCTGCGCGACGACCTCACCCTGCTCCACGTCCAGGACTACAACTCCGGCTCCATCATGGGCCTGGACAACCAGTACCACTCGATGGGCGGCGCGGACTTCCACGTCGCGATGACCGACCTGCTGCTCAAGGGCTTCCCGGTGGCGGGCAACGCGAACAACGTCTTCCCGCCGCTGCCGGCCTCCAAGATCGCCATCGGCATGCCGGCCACCACCAACGCGGGCAACGGCTACGTCGCCCCCGCCGAGGTCAACAAGGCGCTGGACTGCCTCACCAAGCTCACCAACTGCGGCACCTACGTCCCGAAGGCCGGCGCCCAGCCCGGCCTGCGCGGCCTGATGACCTGGTCGATCAACTGGGACCAGTTCGCGGGCCGGGAGTTCTCGAAGAACTTCGACTCCTACTTCCGCCGCTGACCGGACGGCCGCCGGGCGGCGGGGACACCCCCGCCGCTCAGCGGTCCACCCGGACCGCCTCCAGGTACTCCGCGATCGCGTCCCGGTTGCGGGTGAGGCACCGGATCCGCTCGCTCATGCCGTCCCGCTCCTGCTCCAGGGTGGCGATCATCTCCGGCGTGGCGTCCGGGAAGTGGATGGCCCGGGGCTTGTCGAGGCACGGCAGGATCTGCTTGATGATCCTGGTCGGCAGCCCCGAGTCGAGCAGTCCCCGGATCTGCAGCACCCGGTCCACGGTCGGCTCGTCGTAGGCGCGGTAGCCGTTGGCGCAGCGTTCGGCCAGGATCAGGCCCTGCTCCTCGTAGTACCGCAGCAGCCGCCGGGACGCCCCGGTCCGCTCGGACAGCTCGCCGATCCGCATGTGCCCCACCTCACCCCGGGACTGATTGACCCTCACACCAGTGTGAGCGTTCGAGCATAGCCGCCATGCGGACCACCGACCGACCCACCGCCGTCGAGCAGCGGAAACTCCCCCTGCCCGCCCTGCTGGCCCTCGCCACCGCCGTCTTCGTCACGGCCCTCACCGAAACCCTGCCCGCGGGCGTCCTGCCCGCGATGAGCGCCGACCTCGGCGTCGGCGAATCCGCCATGGGCCAGGCCGTCACCGTCTACGCCCTCGGGACCGCCGTCACCGCCGTCCCCCTGACCGCGGCCACCGCCGGCCGGCCGCGCCGCCGGCTGCTGCTCACCGCCATGGCCGGGTTCGCGGTGGCCAACACCGTCACCGCCCTCTCCACCGACTACCTGCTCACCATGGCCGCCCGGTTCCTCGCCGGGGTCGCCGCCGGCCTCGCCTGGGCGCTGCTCGCCGGGTACGCCCGCCGGCTCGCGCCGCCCGAACTCCAGGGCCGGGCCATCGCCGTGGCGATGACGGGCGTCCCGCTCGCCCTGTCGCTGGGCGTGCCTGCCGGGACCTTCCTCGGCAGGGTGCTCGGCTGGTGGGTGTCGTTCCTGGTCATGACCGTGATCGCGGTCGGCGTGACCGGCTGGATCGCCGCGACCGTCCCCGAGCGGCCCGGCCTGGCCCGGACGGAACGGGCCCCGGTGCTGCGCGCCCTGGCCGTCCCCGGGGTGGCGCCGGTCCTGGCCGTGACCTTCGTCTTCGTCCTCGCGCACACCGTCCTCTACACCTACGTCGCCCCCTACCTCGACCGGCGCGGCATGGGCGGCGCCACCGACACCGTGCTGCTCGCCTTCGGCGTCGCCTCGCTGGTGAGCATCTGGTTCACCGGCGCGCACATCCACCGACGACTGCGTGCCCTGACCGTCGCGTCCACCCTGCTGGTCGCCGCCGCGGCGGCGGTCCTCGGCGTGCTGGCCGGCAGCGCCGTCCCGGTCTACGCCGCGGCCGTGCTGTGGGGCCTCGGCTGGGGCGGCATCCCGACCCTGCTGCAGACCGCCGCGGGCGACGCGGGCGGCGAGCAGGCGGACGCCGCGCAGGCGATGCTGGTCACCCTCTGGAACGCGGCCATGGCGGGCGGTGGCGTGGCCGGCGGGCTGCTGCTCGACGGGCTCGGCGCGGACTCCTTCCCGTGGGCCGTGCTGCTCCTGCTGCTCCCCGTCCTCGCGGTCGTCCTCGCCGCCCGCACCCACGCCTTCCCGTCGCGCCGGACCACGCCGGCCTGACCGCGCCGCAGGGCCTGACCGAGCCCCGGGCCTGACCGAGCCCCGGGCCGTACGGACACGGGCCGGGGCCCGGCCCGGGGTCAGTACCCGCCCAGCGCGTCCCGGGGCGGCATCAGTCCGCTCCGGTACGAGATGGCGACCGCCTGGGCGCGGTCCCGGGCGTCGATCTTCGTGAGGATCCGCTTCATGTGCGTCTTCACCGTCGACTCGGCGAGGACGAGCAGCGTGGCGATCTCCCGGTTGGACCGCCCCTCCGCCGCCAGCCGCAGCACCTCCCGCTCGCGCGCCGTCAGCTGGGCGAGCCGGGTGTCCTCCGGCGACGGCGGAGGCCGGTCCGCGACACGGCCGACCACCTGGGCCACCAGGTCCCGGGTGACCGCGGGGTCGAGCACCGACTCGCCCCCGGCGAGCGTGTGCACCGCGTCGATGAGCCGCTCGGCCGAGGCCCGCTTGAGGAGGAAGCCGCCCGCTCCCGCCCGCAGCGCGCCCCACACGTAGTCGTCGTGGTGGAAGGTGGTCAGCACCAGCACCCGGGTCGACAGTCCGGCGGCGGTGATCCGCCGGGTCGCCTCCACCCCGTCGATGCCGGGCATCCGGACGTCCATCAGGACGACGTCCGGCACCAGTTCGCGGCAGAGCTCCACCGCCCGCAGGCCGTCCGCGGCGTGGCCGACCACCTCGATCCGGTCGTCGGTCTCCAGCACGAGGGCCACCCCCGCGCGCAGCAGTGCGTCGTCGTCCGCCACGACGACCCGGATGTTCACGGGATCGGGAGCACGGCGCGGAGCCGGAAGCCGCCCTGCTCGCCGCGCTCGTGTTCCACGCTGCCGCCGAGCATCGAGACCCGCTCGGCGATGCCCAGCAGCCCCCGGCCGGGTGTGTACCCGGCGTCGGAGCCCCGACCGTCGTCGCTCACCTCGATGTCGAGCGAGCCACCGGTGCACCGGACGGTGACCGAGGCGGTCCGGGCCCGGGCGTGCTTGACGGTGTTGGTGAGCGCCTCCTGGACGATCCGGTACGCCGACACGTCGAGGCTCCGCGGCACCCGGTCGGCGCCCCGGTCGACCCGCACGCTCACCCGCAGGCCGGCCTGTTCGAGCCGCCCGGTGAGCCGGTCCAGATCGGCCAGGCCCGGCTGCAGGGCGGGGCCCCCGGGCGCCTCGGCACCGCGCCGCAGCAGCCCGAGGACCCGGTCGAGGTCGTCCAGCGCCTCGCGGCCGCTGTGCTCCATCCCGGACAGCAGCTCGCGGGTGCGCTCCGGCTCCCGGTCGAGCAGCCGTCGGGCGGCGCCGGCCTGGATCAGGAGGACGTTCAGGGTGTGGCCGACCAGGTCGTGCAGTTCGCGGGCGAGCCGGGCCCGCTCCTCGGCCACGACCTGCTGGCGCAGCCGCAGCCGGGCGGCGCCCCGCTCCTCGACCCGCCGGGCCGTGCCGTAGCCGACGGCCCAGCCGAGCAGCCACAGGAAGAGGACGCCGGTCGGGATGACGGGGTAGGTGTGGGCGAGGTCCGCGAAGTAGGCGGCCATGCCGAGCAGGGCGGCGAAGGGGCCGAACCAGGCGCGGCGGCGCGTCGCGTACAGGCCGATCGAGTAGAGGCCGACCAGGTTGGCGTACGGCGAGACGGCGCTGGGCAGGACGAACAGCGCCTCCGCCGAGAGCGCCGCCGAGCCCACCAGGTAGCCGGCCAGCGGCAGGGTCCGCCGGACGGCCAGCGCACCGGCCGCGACCGCGCTGAGCGTCAGCGCGAGGGGCAGACCGGTGTGCAGTCCGTCGGCCGCCTCGATCCGGTCGACGGACATGGCGATCAGGAACACGCCCGCCAGGACGGCGTCCCGGGGGCTGGTCCAGTTCGTCCGGCCCAGCGGGCCCGCCCGGCCCGCCCGGTCGGCCGGGCCCGTCCACACCGGCGGGACCAGTCGGCTCATCCGCTTCAGCGGGCTCGTCCGGATCATCCCGATCGGCCGGATCGCGGACGGAGGGCTCATGGCGGCTCCCGGGTGAGGGCGGTGACCGCCGCGCGGGGGTGCGGGCGCACGGGCCGTACGGTAGCGGTGGCCGGCCGGGCCGCGCATCGCCCTGCTGGGGTATTCCGGCGCCGACCGTCCGGCGGTGCGGCGCCCTCCGGTACCACCTCCGGGGGCGCGCCGGTCACCCGCCCGGAGCAGGCCGGGCCACCCCGAGGGGTGGACGCGCCCGACCGCCCCGGATCCGTACCGTCCGGGGCATGAACGATCCGGACTCCCGTGCCCCGACCGGCACCCCCGAGCCGTCCGCGCCGACGGCCGCGCCGCCCGCCCGCGCCGGTGCGCCCGCCGCCACCCGGACCTCGCGCCGCGCCTCCACCGGCCGGGCCCGCCGGGCCGGCTGGTTCGCGGTCACCGCGCTGGCCGCCGCCACCGCCCTCCTCACCTCCCGCTACCTCACCCTCGACCCCGAGGTCTTCCTGGAGGAGCAGCGGGCGGTCTACCTGGCCAACCGGCTCCCGCTCGCCCTGCACGTCGGCGGCGGCGTGCTGGCGATCCTGCTCGGCCCCTGGCAGTTCCTGCCCCGGCTGCGGGCCCGCCGCCCCGGCCTGCACCGGACGATCGGCCGGGTCTACCTGGTCACCGTCCTGGTGACCGCCGCGGGGGGTCTCGTGCTGGTGCCGAAGGCCCTGGTCGGCCCGATCGCGCCGATCGGCTTCGGGATGCTGGACGCCCTGCTGCTGCTCTCCACGGCCGTCGCCTGGCGGGCCGTCCGGCGCGGCGAGATAGCCCGCCACCGTGCCTGGATGACCCGCTCCTACGCGCTGATCTTCGCCGGGGCGACCCTGCGGGTCTGGCTCGTCGTGATGGACGCCCTCGGCGTCCCGTTCGACCAGGCGTACGCGGCCGCCTCCTGGACGTGCTGGCTGATCAACCTGGTGGTGGCCGAGTACCTCATCACCCGGGCGCCCGCCCCCGCCACGGCGGGTGGCCGCCGTCCGGGTGACCCGTCGCCGGCCCTTCCTGTCTGACGACCTATCATCCGACCATGACCACCGCAGAGTTGATCCGCATCGTCTCCCGCTCCTCGCCCATGGCGCTCGCCCAGGTCGAGCGGGTCCGGGCCGAACTCGCCGTCCTGCACCCGGGGCTGCGTACCGAGGTGGTGCCGGTGACCACCTCCGGCGACCGGTGGATGGGCGACCTGGCCCGGCTCGGCGGCAAGGGCGCGTTCACCAAGGAGGTGGACGAGGCACTGCTCGCCGGTGAGGCGGATCTCGCCGTGCACTGCCTGAAGGACGTGCCGGCCGACCGTCCGCTGCCGGCCGGCACGGTGTTCGCCGCCTACCTGCGGCGCGACGACATCCGCGACGCGCTCGTCCACCCCGGCGGCCTCACTCTGGACGAGCTGCCGCCCGGCACCCGGATCGGCACCTCCTCGGTCCGCCGCCGGGCCCAGCTCGCCGCCTCGCACCCGCACCTGGCGTGCGTGCCGATCCGCGGCAACGCCAACAGCCGGCTGGCCAAGCTGGAGGCGGGGGAGGCGGACGCGCTGCTGCTCGCGCTCTCCGGCCTGGAGCGGATCGGCGAGGAGGCCCGGATCAGCGAGGTCCTGCCGATCGAGACGATGTGCCCGCCGATCGGCGCCGGCATCCTGGCCCTCCAGTGCCGCGTCGAGGACACCGCCACCATCGACGCCGTCGCCGGCCTCGGTGACCACCCGACCTGGCGCGAGGCGAGCGCCGAGCGGATGTTCCTGCACGTGCTGCAGGGCCACTGCAACTCGCCGATCGCCGGCTACGCCAAGGCCGAGCCGGACGGCCGCCTCTCGCTGCGCGGGCGGGTCTTCACCCCGGACGGCAAGCAGATCCTGGACGCCCACGAGTGGGCCGGCTCGCTGAGCCCGGAGGACCTCGGCACGGCGACCGCCCTCGCCCTCAAGCGGCAGGGCGCCTCCGAGCTGATCTCCGCCATCCCGCACTGACCGCTACGGGCCCGTCGCGCCGCGCCCGGCGCGCGCCTGCGGACCCGGAGACGCCGGAAGGCCCTTCGCTCTCGCGAAGGGCCTTCCGGCTGTCTGTGCGCCGCCAGGGACTCGAACCCCGGACCCGCTGATTAAGAGTCAGCTGCTCTAACCAACTGAGCTAGCGGCGCCTGCTGACGGCAGGAACATTACCTGGTCAGCAGCCGGAACGCACAATCGGCCGGGGCGGCGGTCAGGTGCCCGGGGCGGCACCCGGCGCGAGACGCCCCGCGCCCGCGCCCGGGGCCCGTCGCACGCCGTCACGGCACGAGGACGACCTTCCCCCGGACGTGCCCGGTGCCGACCAGCCGGTGGGCGTCGGCCGCCCGCTGCAGCGGGAAGGTGTCGGCGATCTCCACCCGCAGGGCGCCCGCCTCCCACAGGCCGACCAGCTCGGCCAGCCGGGCCGCCGTCCGCTCCCCCCGGATCCCCCGGACACCGAGCCGTCCGGCGCCCGGGTAGTCGACCACGGTGCCGATCCGCTCCCGGTCGGCGACCAGCTCGACGGAGGCCTCCAACGCCCCGCGCCCGGCCGCGTCGAAGGCCGCGTCCACGCCCTGCGGCGCGACCGCCCGGACCCGTTCGACCAGCCCGTCGCCGTACGTGACCGGGATCGCGCCGAGCTCCCGCAGGTAGTCGTGGTTGCGCTCGCCCGCGGTGCCGATCACGGTCACGCCCCGGGCCCGGGCCAGCTGGACGGCGATCGTGCCCACCCCGCCGGCGGCGCCGTGCACCAGGACGGTCTCGCCCCGGTCGACCTTCAGCTGTTCGAACGCGAGGTGCGCGGTCTGCCCGGAGGCGGAGAGCGCCCCGGCCTGCTCCCAGGGCATCCCGGCCGGCTTGCGCACCAGGCGGGCGCCGTCCGCGACGACCCGCTCGGCACTGCAGCCGAGCAGCCGGAAGCCCAGGACCTCGTCACCGACCGCCCAGCCCTCGGTGTCGGGCCCGAGGCGGTCGACCACCCCGGCGAACTCGTTGCCGGGCACCAGCCCGGGCGCTATCTCGACGCCGGCCGGGGCCAGGCCCGCACGGACGGAGAGGTCGACCGGCTGCACCCCGGCCGCGTAGACCGTCACCCGCACCTCGCCCGGCCCGGGGACGGGGTCGGGCACCTCGGCCACCCGCAGCACTTCGGGGCCGCCGAACCGGGGCACGGTGACTGCCTTCATGGGGGAACTCCTGTCTGGTCGACCGTCGGGGCTCGATCATCAGACGTGAAGCCTGCTTGAGGTCAACCCCTGTCCTCGGCGCGTTGCCACAGTTGAGTGCATTGTCAGATTTATCCTCGACGGCGGCCCGGATCACGTCCGCGCCGTACCCGTCCGTCGCCGAGAGGAACCTCCCCGTGGGCCAGCTGCCCCTGCTCTTCCTGGTGCTGCTCGCCTCCGTGGTGACCATGCCGCTGGCCCGCCGCACGGGCGTGCCGCAACCGGTGCTGATGACCCTGCTCGGCATCGTCATGGCGGTGGTCCCGCAGATCCCGGACATCGCCATCGACCCCGACCTGATCCTGCCGCTGGTCCTGCCACCGCTGATCTTCGCCGTCGCGCGGCGCTCCTCGGTCCGCTACTTCAAGGCCAACATCCGCTCCATCCTGCTGCTCGCCGTCGCCCTGGTGGTGGTCACCACCGTCGCGGTCGCCGGTACCGTGCACTGGCTGCTGCCCGCCCTCCCGCTCGCCGCCGCCATCGCCGTCGGCGCCCTCGTCTCCCCGCCCGACCCGGTCGCCGCCGTCGCGGTGGCCGGCAGCGTCGGGCTGCCCCGCCGGCTGGTGTCGATCCTGGAGAGCGAGGGCCTGTTCAACGACGTCACCGCGATCGTCATCTACTCGCTGGCCATCGACGCGGTGGTCGGCGGCGACTTCTCGCCCAGCCACGCCGTGCTCCGCTTCGTCCTCTCGGCGGTGCTCGCCGTCGTCATCGGCGTCGCCCTCGGCTGGGCCAACACCAAGCTCGCCTCCTACCTGGAGGACCCGACCCAGCAGGTCGCGCTCAACCTGCTGGTGCCGTTCGCCGCCTACAGCCTGGCCGAGGAGATCCACGGCTCCGGCGTCCTCGCCGTCGTGGTCTGCGGGCTCTACCTGGCCGAGCGGGCCGCCGACGCCGACGCCGTCTCCTTCCGGCTGGTCGGCAACGCCTTCTGGGAGATCGTCGAGATCCTGATCACCGGTGTCGCCTTCGGCCTGATCGGGCTCGAACTGGCCACCGTCCTCAAGGAGGCCGGCTCCGGCTGGACCAGCATGCTCGGCGACGCCGCCGTGGTGATCGCCGTGGTCGTCGTGGTCCGGCTGCTCTGGCTGCTGCCGGCCGGCTGGCTCTCCCAGAAACTGCGCTCCGGCTCCGAGGAGGACACCCCGATCAGCTGGCAGGAGAGCGTGGTGCTCTGGTGGTCCGGGATGCGCGGGGTGGCGACCGTGGCGCTGGCCCTGGCCGTCCCGCTCACCGTCGACTCCGGTGACGCCTTCCCGGAACGCGGCCGGCTGGTCTTCATCGCCTTCAGCGTGGTGCTCTTCACCCTGCTGGTCCAGGGGCTCACCCTGCCCTTGCTGGCCAAGTGGCTCCACCTCGACCTCGACCACGACCGGCACGAGCAGGCGGTCCGCCTGCTCTGGTGGCGCGCCGCCCGTGCCGGCCTCGACCGGCTCGGCGAGCTGGAGGAGCAGGACAAGCTGCCCGCCGAGGTCGCCGACCGGCTGCGGGACCGTCAGCACGACCGGCTGGCCCGGCTCTGCCCCGAGAACTACGCCGAGGAGGAGGCCGCCGAGGCCAAGCAGCGTCTCTCCCAGTGGCGCGCCGCCCACAGCGTCGAGCAGGAGATGATCGCCGCCTCCCGGCGCGAGATGCTGGTCGCCCGCGCCGAGACCGGCGCAGACCCGGAGCTGGTCGACCAGGTCCTCCGCGGCCTGGACCTGCGCTCCGAACGGAAGTGACGGACCCTCCGGGAAGGGCCCCTCCCCGCGCCCGCCCCACGCGGGGCGGGCCCGGCCGTCCCTCCCCGCGCGGGGCGGCTCCGCACCCCGGCCGGACGGTCCGTGACATCCCGGCGGCCGTACCGCGACGCGCGCCTGAACAGCGGCGACCGCCGACCGGACGCCGACGAACGGAATGCGCACCCCCGGTCCCGGCGTTGCATAGGCTGGCCCCGGGCAAGGCCGCCAACGGAGTCGGCGCACCCCCAGAACCGGTACGACCTCGCGAAACCCTCCCGCCTGGCCCCGCCGGTATCTGCACCCAGATGAAACGAGGAGCAACCGATGTCGGAGACCCGCGCCGACGCCCGAACCCCGCTGGACCGCACCCCGCAGTGGGCCGCTCTCGCCAAGCACCGGGAGGAGTTCGGCGCGACGCACCTGCGCGACCTGTTCGCCGCCGACCCGGAGCGAGGCCGCCGCTACACCCTCCAGGTCGGCGATCTGCACGTCGACTACGCCAAGCAGCTCGTCACCGACGAGACGCTGGCCCTGCTGCGCGAGCTGGCCGGGGCCACCGGCGTCGCCGCCCTGCGGGACGCCATGTTCCGCGGCGAGAAGATCAACACCACCGAGCACCGCGCCGTCCTGCACACCGCGCTGCGCGCCCCGCGCGACGCCGTGATCGAGGTCGACGGCGAGAACGTGGTGCCCGGCGTCCACGCCGTGCTCGACAAGATGGCCGCCTTCGCCGAGCAGGTCCGCAGCGGCGCCTGGCGCGGCCACACCGGCCGGCGGATCCGCGCCGTCGTCAACATCGGCATCGGCGGATCCGACCTCGGCCCCGCCATGGCCTACGAGGTGCTGCGCTCCTACACCGACCGCGGCATCGACGTCCGCTTCGTCTCCAACGTGGACGGCGCCGACCTGCACGAGGCCGTCCGCGACCTCGACCCGGCCGAGACGCTCTTCGTCGTCGCGTCCAAGACCTTCACCACCATCGAGACCATCACCAACGCGGTCTCCGCCCGGAACTGGCTGCTCACCGGCCTGCAGGCCGACACCGACGCGGTGGCCAAGCACTTCGTCGCCCTCTCCACCAACGCGGAGGGCGTGGCCGACTTCGGTATCGACACCGCCAACATGTTCGAGTTCTGGGACTGGGTCGGCGGCCGCTACTCCTACGACTCGGCGATCGGCCTCTCGCTGATGATCGCGATCGGGCCGGACGCCTTCCGCGAGATGCTGGACGGCTTCCACCTGGTCGACGAGCACTTCCGCACCGCGCCGCCCGAGGAGAACGTCCCGCTGCTGCTCGGCCTGCTCGGGGTCTGGTACGGCGCCTTCTTCGACGCCCAGGCGCACGCGGTGCTGCCGTACTCGCACTACCTGTCGAAGTTCACCGCCTACCTCCAGCAGCTGGACATGGAGTCCAACGGCAAGTCGGTGGACCGCGACGGCAACCCGGTGAGCTGGCAGACCGGCCCGGTGGTCTGGGGCACCCCCGGCACCAACGGCCAGCACGCCTACTACCAGCTGCTCCACCAGGGCACCAAGCTGATCCCGGCCGACTTCATCGGCTTCGCCCGGCCGGTCGCCGACCTGCTGCCCGGCCTGGTCGCCCAGCACGACCTGCTGCTCGCCAACTTCTTCGCCCAGACGCAGGCGCTGGCGTTCGGCAAGACGCCGGAGGAGGTCGCGGCGGAGGGCGTGCCCGCCGAGCTCGTCCCGCACAAGACCTTCCGCGGCAACCACCCGACCACCACGATCCTGGCGGGCGAGCTGACCCCGTCGGTGCTCGGCCAGCTGATCGCGCTCTACGAGCACAAGGTGTTCGTCCAGGGCGCGGTCTGGAACATCGACTCCTTCGACCAGTGGGGCGTCGAGCTGGGCAAGGTGCTCGCCAAGCGGATCGAGCCGGTGCTGCTGACCGGTGAGGGCACGGAGGAGCTGGACAGCTCCACCGCCGAGCTGGTCGCCCGCTACCGCGCGCTGCGCGGGCGCTGAGACCGGCCGGGGCCGGCCGGGGAGCTCTCCCCGGCCGGCACCGGGCCTGCTTTCCGGGCCTGTCCCCGGCTCCGGTCGCCGAAACGCCGGAAGGCCCTCCGCTCTCGCGAAGGGCCTTCCGGCTGTCTGTGCGCCGCCAGGGACTCGAACCCCGGACCCGCTGATTAAGAGTCAGCTGCTCTAACCAACTGAGCTAGCGGCGCCTGCTGACAGGGAAGACTTTAGCAGCGGGTCGCGGCCCGGCCAAAATCGAATATCCGCCCCCGGCGCCGCGCCCGGGACCGCCGCTCCGGCCCCGCGCCGGGCTCCCCCGCCGGGTGCCGTCAGCGGAGGGCGGCGGCCGGTTCCCGGGCCGCCCGGACGCAGGCCCAGAGCACCACCGAGGCGCCCGGCAGCCACGGCTCCCGGCTGTCCGGGGCGACGATCCACCGCCCCGCGCCCAGACCGGGGGAGTCCGGGCCGTTCACCATCCGCTGCACCGGCGGGACGGTGACCGCGTCCCCCTGCCCGTGGCAGAGCAGCGGCGGTACGTCCCGGGCCCACTCCTCCCAGGCCAGCAGCCGGCGCAGCCGGGGCGCCGCCCCCGGCCGCACGAACAGCAGCGTCCGCCCGCGGTAGGCGGCCACCGGCCCGCAGCCCGGCCCGGAGGCCCACAGCTCGTCCAGCACGCGGCGCCCGAACAGCGCGGGCATGCTGATCACGTCGAAGGCACGTCCGCAGGGCAGCACCGAGGGCGCCCACGGGCGGGACTCCCAGAGGGCGCGCATGCTGCGCGGGTACTCGCTGGCGGAGGCGAGCCAGGCCTCCCCGGCCACGGTCACGTACTCCACCGACTGATACGTCCAGATGTCCACGCACAGCAGGGTGGGGTGTCCGGGGCGTGGCCGGGAGGGAAAGCGTGGTTTGCCGGACAGTGGAGCGGCCGACGGCGTACCCTTCCGCTTCCCCCGGGCATATGCCAGCGGCGGCGGAGGGTTCCGGGCGCCCGGAACGGGCCCGGGCCGGGGCACGGGACGGGCCGCGTCGGGACGGGCCGCCGGCGGGCCGGGTCCGGCGCGCCTCAGTCCTCGTGGCGGCGGGGCAGGAGCAGGCTGCGGCCGTACTCGATCATCTTGGCCGCGTAGTCCGGCGTCCAGTCGGCCCGTCCCGCGATCTCGGTCTCCGAGAGCGCGTCGAACCGGCGCGGATCCGCCAGCTGGGCCGCGGCGACCGCCTGGAAGTCGGTGGCCCGCTCGGCGGCCGCGCGGAACGCCAGCGCCAGCTCGGTGGAGCGGCGCAGCAGCTCGGCCGGGTCGTCTATCGACTCCAGATCGAAGAAGCGTTCCGGCTCCGGTTCGTCGGCCTGCGGCTCGAACAGCAGCTGCACCGGGCGCTTCCGGCGGCCGGGCGCCGCACCGGCGCCCTCGCCGGGACCGGCCGCCGCGGCCGGGCCGCTCGGGTCGGACGCCTGCGCATGGGAGTCGGGCATGGAAGGACACCTCCGGGTGCTCGGTAGGGGCGGGCGGCGACGGCTGGGACGGCCGCCGCCCGGTCGTGGCCGCCGTCCATTGTCTCGCGGCGGCGGCCGGTAACGGAACGGTGCGAGTTCGGGAGCTATTCCCGCCGGGCGCGCCGGGGGCGTGCACCGCCCGGGCCGGCCCCGGTGGCCGGGTGCGGCGGCCCGGGCGGCCGAGGCGGGCGGCTCAGCGGTCCAGCCGCACCCGGTGCCCGGAGAGGTGGTGCAGCACCCGGTGGTTGGCCTCCCAGCCGTCCGGGAAGGTGACCGGGACGCCCAACTGCACCGGTTCGGTGGCCGGATGCTCGTCCAGCAGCTCGGCGATCCCGGCCCGGGCCACCACGATGCAGGCGTGCCGGTGGCGGGAGGCGAGCACGCAGAGCCGGCCGGTCTCCAGGTGGAACGCCGTCGCGTCGGGCCGCCCGGAGAGCGGGTGCAGCACCACGGTGACGTCGTACTCGCGCCCCTGCAGCCGGTTGGCGGTGTCCACCGTCACCGCGGGTCCGGCCGTCGGATCGACCGGGACCCCGGCCCCGACCAGCGCCGCCCGGACGGCCGCCGCCTGGTCCCGGTGGGCGGTGCCGACCGCGACCCGGCCGGGGGTCAAGGGCACGGAGCCCTGCTCGGAGTGGGCCGTCAGCCCGCGCTCCAGCAGCCTGCGGACGGTCGCCGCGACGGCGGCGACCGCCTGCGGATCGGTCCGGACGGTGTGCCGGGGCGGCAGCTCCAGCAGCGCCCAGCCGTGCTCGGCGGCGCGGTCGATCGCCGCGTCCAGCGCGGAGCCGTCCGGGCGCACCGCCGCCGTCAGCCGGCGGTCCTCCGGGCCGGTGCCCGAACGGAACGGCGTGTACGGGTAGAACGCGCCGGAGATCAGCGGCGCCGCGCTGGCCGGCAGCCGCCAGGAGACCGGCAGCCGGTGCGGCTCGATCTGCGGGTTGTGGGCGAGCAGGGTGACCACCGCGCTGCTCGACGGGTCGTACGACAGGCCGGCCCACTGCTCGGTGCCGACCACCGTGAACGGGTCCAGCTGACCAGGGTCGCCGACGAACAGCGCCCGCTCGAACAGGCGGGCCACGGCGAGCAGCGCGTCCGAGCGCATCTGGTACGCCTCGTCGACGATCGCGTGCCGCCAGGGCTGCTCGGTCCGCACCCACTGCCACTTGGCGGAGGTGGAGATCACCACGTCCAGCTCGGCGAGGTCGGTCACCTTGTCGGAGGGCGTGACGTTGGGGTGCCGCAGCACCTCGGGCGCCGGCCGGGCGTCGGCCGCGTGCAGCCGGCCGATCGTCAGGTCGGGCGCCTTCGCGGCCAGCCGGTCCACGAGGTCGTCCACCTGGCCGTTGGTCTGGGCGACGATCATCAGCCGCTCGCCCGCGTCCACCAGCTCCCGCGCGGCGCGCACCACCAGGGTCGACTTGCCGGCGCCGGGCGGCGAGTCCACGACCACCCCGCGCGGCGCGCCGACGGCCGGGTGGACGGTCGCCGCCAGGATCCGCGCCACCGCCGCGTCGGCGGCGTCACCGGGGGTCTGCTCGGTGCTCATCGGCCGGATCACTCCCAATCCTCGGAGGCCGCGGGGGCGGTCGCCGTCAGGGTGACGGTCGCACCGGGCGGACCGCCGTGCGTCCACGGGGTGTCGTCCGGCTCGGGCAGCGGCGCGGCCTGCCGGGCCGTCAGTTCGAACAGGGTGAAGGTGACCCGCTCTCCAGGCTCGGGCAGGCTCCCCGGCTCGGGCTCCTTCTTCCGCCCCATCCCGGAGAGCACCCGCACGGTGATGGTGCCCGCCGTCCGGTCGACCGCGGCGATCTGCGCCTTCTGGGTCTTCTGCCCGGCCGGAGCGCTCCCGGACCCGGGGTCGGGGGACCCCCACACCCGGTGCGCGTCCCGGCCGAGGTCGGCGTGCGGGCGGTCGTCGGTGCGGACCGTCACCAGCGGACGCGGCTTGGGTGACCGGCCCGAGGTGTCGTAGTCCGGCACCACCTCGGTCACCACGCCGGTGAACGCCTCGCCGGCCAGCCGGTGCTCGGCCATCGCCAGCGGGTCGTCCAGCGCCTCCTGGACGTCCAGCCGGGTCTGCTCGCGCTCGCGCTGGGCGAGCTTGCGGGCGGCCGTCACGGCGTCGTCCACCCGGGGCTGCGGAGGCTCGCCCGCCGCCAGCCGGTCCCGGTGGCCGGTGTAGGACCAGCGGTCGCCGGTCCAGCGCTCCGCCAGGTGTCCGCCCGGGGGCAGGGCGCGCAGCAGGTCCAGGCCGTGCCAGACGTCGTGCCAGGTGGGCAGCAGCTGGTCCGCGTGCACCGCGCGCAGCCGGTCGACCGAGACCCGGACGGCCTCCCGGGCCCGCTCGGCGGCGGCCGGGTCGGCGGCGGTCCCCGCTCCGTCCGTCAGGGCCGCCAGGGCCGCCAGGGCAGCCACGGCGGCGTCGTAGCGTGTGATCGCCGGGGCGAGCACCTTCGCGTCGAAGGCCGGGTCGGTGGCCGGCCCGGCCGGCGGGTGGAGCAGCCGGCCTTCGGGGTCCCGCGCGGTCTCGGCCCGCTCGGCGGCCTCGGCGCCGGTCAGCCCGGCCGGCGGCGCGTGCCAGGCGAGCAGCGCGGCCAGGTGCTGGTCCTCCAGGTGGCTCTGGCCGGTCGCCCAGTGCCGGGCGAGCAGGCCGGTCATCGGCAGCAGCAGGCTGGAGCCGGGCACCATCGCGCGGTCGGTGAGCTGGGTGAGCCAGCGGCCGAGCAGCGGCACCCGGGCCGGCGCCGGGTAGGGACCGGGTTCGTCGTCCTCGGCGGTGCGGCGGAACCGGGTCGACCGGCCGAGCAGCGCCAGGTGCCGGATCCCACCGGTGTTCGGCACGATCACCTGCGGTGCGTCCGCGCACAGCTCGCGGAAGACCTGCGTCTTCTCGCCGGTCTCCGGGTCCTTCTCGGAGCCCTCGATCTGCTCCACGTCGTCGCCGAAGGACTCCAGGTAGGGCAGCAGGTCGGCGGCCAGTTCGGCCAGGAAGTCGAAGCGCAGCGTGCGGTTCAGCGGCTGCGGGACGAAGTGCAGCCTCGGTGCGTCCCGGTCGGTGCCGAGCAGCACGGCCAGCGGGGCACCGGCCTCGCCGGCCGCCGTGAGCGGGACGACCACCATCGGGCGGTCGGACAGGTGCCGGTGGCGGACGGTCGCCAGGGGCTCGGCCCGGCCGCTGCGGACGGCCTCCAGCCGGGCGAGGGTGGTCAGCAGGCTCACCGGGGGCCTCCGGCGGAGGCCGGGACGGGGCGGCCCAGGGCCTCGGCGCGCAGCGCGGCGGCGTGGACGAGCCGGGCGGCGGCCTCGTCGGCCGCGGCGTCGGGGTGCCCGTCGTGACCGTCGTTCTCGCTGTCGCTGTCGCTGTCGCTGTCGCTGTCGCCGGGGTCGGAGTCGGGGTCGGGGTCGGGGTCGGGGTCGGCGAGGCTCCGGGCGGCCGGGCCGTCGTGGGCGACGGCCAGCGCCTCGGTCACCGTCCGGATGGTGCCCAGCTCGCTGCGGACGCTCCGGCCGAGCTGTTCGACCCGGTCGTCGCAACGGGTCCGGGCGCGGCAGTGGAACCCCAGCTCACACGTGGAGAGGCAGTCCGGGCTGTAGGCCGCGGGCACCGCCTCGACCGACCCGGTCAGTTCCTCGGTCGAACGGACCGGGGCGCCGCTCGGGTCGGGGGAGAGGTCGAAGTCGGCCCCGGGCGGCAGCGCGTCCAGCAGCCGGCCGATACCGGTCATCCGGTCCAGCTGGCGGCGGGTGGTGGCCAGTTCCCGCCGGACGTCCACCGGGACGGCGGTCGGCCGGTTGCCGAAGTCCTTGGGACAGACCAGCAGCACGGTCGACCGAGGGCTTCCCGGCAGCTGCTGCTCGGCGTACGGGTCCGGATCCGTGTCCAGTCCGGCCAGCGCGGCCGCGGTCTCCTGGAGCGCCAGCACGTAGACGGCGGCCTGCCGGGCGGCGGCGCCCACCTTGGCCGGGTCCGCGCTGCCGTCCAGCACCGGGAAGGACTTGATCTCGACGACGGTGCACCGCCCGCCGTGCACCACGACGGCATCCGGCTCCAGGTAGGCGGTGGAGCCGGCGACGGTGAGCCGCAGCAGCGGGTGGTCGAGCAGGGTCCAGGCGTCCGGGTCCGCGGCGGCCTCCGCCAGCGCGGCCCTCGTCCGGTCGGCCCGGACCGCGGGACCGGAGGAGCGCAGCAGGTCCGGTACGGCGAGCGGGGTGTCCCCGTCGGGGGGGAGGCCCAGCCGGTGGCGGAGCGGCTCCAGCAACGCCGCGTAGCCGTCCTCCTTCAGCCGGGACTCGAAGATGACGCCGCGCGCGAGGGCGAACGGCGACTGCCCGAACGGAGCGGCGTGGCCGAGCCGGGCGGCCAGTGCGGACTTGTCCACCCCGGCCGCGTCCAGCACGGCCCGGCGGTGACACCCGGGATTGGCGGCCAGCGCGGCGAGGGCGCGGGCGTTCAGACTGCGCTGCGGCGCCGGTCCGCGCAGCGTGGCGAGCCGCTGGGCGAGCGGCTCCGCGGGCCCGCCGGACGGGGCGTTCGTCGAGACGTTCATGGTGCGGCCCAGTGTCGCATCCGGGTCCGACAGAGTGGCCGGGACCGGCCGTTGACGGTCCTCGGCGGTGGTCGCCACCTCCCCGGACCTCCGTGGGGGGCGGCCTGGATCGTGGGCGCCGCGCAGGTGAGGGATCATGGAGACCGGTGCTCAATGGTGAGGCCGATCGTTGACGCCGTCCTGTGCGCGAGGAGCCTGCCATGCCCGCTCGAATCCTGCTGGTCCGCCACGGCGAGACCGAGTGGTCCGCCACCGGCCGCCACACCGGCCGCACCGACATCCCGCTGACCGACGAGGGCCGCGCGATGGCCCGGGCGCTCGGCACCCGGTTGGCCGGGGCCCCCTGGAACGGCCTGCCCGACGCCCTCGTCTACACCAGCCCGCTGGACCGGGCCAAGGAGACCTGCGCGCTGGCCGGCCTCGGCGACCGGGCCGTCGAGCGGCCCGAGCTGCTGGAGTGGGACTACGGCCAGTACGAGGGCCGGACCGGCGCCGACATCCGCGCCGCCGACCACCCCGGCTGGCTGATCTGGCGCGACGGTGTGCCCGGCGGTGAGAAGCTCTCCGACGTCGCCGCGCGGGTGGACGCCCTCCTCGCCGATCTCAACGACACGCACGGTGTCCCGGAGCCGGACACCACCGTCATGCACTGCGCCGACCGCGATGTGGTGCTCTTCGCCCACGGTCACCTGCTGCGCATCCTGACCGCGCGCTGGCTGGGCCTGCCGCCCGAGTACGCCCAGCGGTTCAAGCTCGGCACCGCCGCGCTCTGCGTCCTCTCCTGGGAGTACGGCGCCCCGGCCGTCGAGGTCTGGAACGACCTCGGGCACCTGGAGGGCCTGAAGCACTGACGCCGCCGGCCGGCCGGCGCCCGGTCAGGCCGCCGCCGCCACGTCGTACTCGGTCAGGAATCGCCCCACCTCCGGCACCCGCCGGTGCGGGCGCAGCCGCTGCGCGGTGTCCGCCAGCATGGAGCGGATCCGGGCCGAGCGGACCTCGTCGAACAGTGCGACGGCGGCCGACCCGTGCTGGGCGGCGCCGGCCAGATCGCCCCCGCCGAGCCGGTCGTGGGCCAGCTCGGCCGTGTACAGCACCCGGTTGCGGACGAAGTGCGGCTTCTGGAGCGCTATGGCCAGCCCCGCCTGCTCGCTGGCGCGGTCCCAGTCCCCGAGGGCGGACCAGCACTGGGACCGCAGTCCGGCGAGCTCGGCCTCGCCGAAGAAGGACATCCACTCCGGGTCGGTCTCCGACGGACCGCCGTCGAACAGCAGGCAGGCGCGGGTGATCGCGCGCTCGCAGGCACCGCGGTCCTGCAGCAGCGCCCACCCGCCGGCCTCGCGCATGGCGAGCAGGGCGAGCAGCCGGTCGGAGTCGAGCCGCCGGGCGGCGGACTGCCCGGCCTGGGCGGCCCGCAACGCCTCGCGGGGGCGTCCGGCGTCCCGGGCCAGGAAGGCGCTGTTGCAGAAGACGTGCGCCTCCAGCGCGGCGTCGCCGGCCATCCGCGCGGTGGCGAGCGCCTCCGCGTAGAACGACCGGGCGTCCGCCAGTCGGTTCGAGTCATGTGCCAACCAGCCGACCGAGACGGCGAGTTCACCCGCGCCGGCCTGGAGCCTCCGCTCGGTCTCGGTGGAGTACTCGCACGCGTCGAGCAGCAGGTAGGCCGTCCGCAGCGACCGCCCGGCCAGCTCGAACAGGGCGTCGGCGCCGTGCGCGTCGTCCGCCAACCGGATCTCCCGGACCGCCTGTTCGACGCCGAGCACCTCGGCCGCGCCGACCTTGCGGGGCGGCGGAACCGCTCCGGGGCGGCCCGGTACGAAGGCGTTGTCGGCCGTGGGGGTGCCGGGGCGGTCGATGCCTGCCGCGGTGGCCAGCGCGGCCGGGCCGCCGGCCAGGAACGTACGGCGACGCACGTCGTCGTTCTCCTCGTCGGAATGGTGCGGTTCGTCGGGCCCCCGGGGCGCCGCCGCGAACCTCGGCATCGGGGCCCCGACCGGTGGGGGCGATTCCGCGTACGGCGAGGCAGCGTACGGGAGTCGGGCGGCGAGCGGCAGTCGCGGGGCGGGCACCTGGGGGAACGGTGGGCGGAGCGGAGGTGGCGTCCAGGCCTCGTCCTCGCCGCCGCCCCCGCCGTCCGCCGGACGGCGGCGGACGGCGGCGCGGGGGACGAACCCGAGGTCGGCGAGCGAGCGGTCCGGCCACATGTGCCGGAACACCCGCTCGTACGCGTAGTTGGGACAGCGGATCTCGCCGGACTCGACCCGTCCGACGTAGCGCGCGTCGCAGGAGACGTGCTCGCCGATCTCGCGGGCGGCCCGGCGTACGGCCATGGCGAACTCGCCCGGCGAGCGGTCGCCGCGCAGGGCGCGCATCACGGCGTTGGGCGACGGGCGGTTCGGCTTGGCCGGTGGGGTGGCTGCCATGGTGCGCTCCGTGGTCGTGCGGGGTGGTGGTGCGAGGGGTCGGGCGGCGGTGGGGCGTCGGGGGCGCCCGGCCACGGGTGGGTCCGGTGGGGCCCGACGGCTGCCGGGCGCCACCGACAGTACCGGGAGTCACCGTGCGGACACAGCGAGTTTGTGGCTGATGTGCGGTCAATTCGTGCCAAAGCGGGCACTGTTGCCCGGATCCGCCATGAAATGCCATGCCTTGCTGTAAGGCGCCCCGTGGCCTGAGGAGCCTCCTCGGCGTTGTCCTGATACGTGGAAGCCCCGGCCGCTGCCCGCCGTCCCCGCCGCCCCCCGGCGGCACCCCCACCCCGGACGGCGCGGCTTCCATCCCGACGAGGTGACAGGAGGGCCCATGTCGGCCACCGGAGTGCCGCAGTACCACCGCCTGGTCGCCGGCGGGGTGCTCGCCGCCGCCGCCCCCGCGCTGCTCCCCGAGTCGGCCGACGACCGCGGACCCGGACGCGCCCCGTGCGGTGGCGGACCGTCCCGCCGCCCCAACCCCGGTGCCGACGCCGGCGGCACCGTCGCCACCGCGTACGACACCGTGACGGTCGCCCTGCGGCACGGCCTGGAGACGGTCGACATCCTGCGGCTGCGCCGGGCCTGCGGCGCGGTGCTGCAGAGCCGCAGCGGCGCGACCGTCACCTTCCTCGTCCCGGCCGGCACCTCGGCGACCTGGCACCTGCCCGGGAGCTCCAGTTCGGCGGGCGCCTTCCTGCCGCCGCCCACCGACCCGCGCTGGGTGATGCCCCCGGCCGGCGCCGACTGCGCCGCCCGCCCCACCGACGCCTGGGTCCTGCGCTCGGCGCTCTGCGAGGCCGCCTGCACCCTCACCGCCGGCGGCCTCGGCCCGTTCTGACCGCCCCGCCCTGCCACGTCCGCGCCGTTCCGGCCCGCAACGGCCGCCCGCCCGGCCCCGAGCTGCGGCGACTCCCCGCACGGCGGCGATAATGGCCGGTATGGGACGAAGCAGCAGAGCCGGGCGCAGCACGGACCGGAGCCGTACCGAGCCGGACGTCCGACCGGCCGCCACCGGCCCCGGCGGTCGCGCGCACGCCCAGGGCCCGCTCACCCGTCCCGTCGACTCCGGCCTCGCCGAACTCCGCCCCGACCGGGACCGCCCCGCCGCCTGGTCGCTGCTGGTCGACGGCGCGCCGCAGTCGCTCGTCGACCTCGCCGACCCGACCCACCTCGGGTTCGAGTACCAGCGCCGGCTCGGCCACCTCGTCGACCTGGTCGCCCCGCCCGGCCGCCCGCTCACCGTCCTCCACCTCGGCGGCGGCGCCCTCACCCTGGCCCGCTACGTCGCCGCGACCCGCCCCCGCTCGCGCCAGCAGGTCGCCGAGATCGACACCGCCCTCACGGAGCTCGTCCGCGCCGAACTCCCGCTGGAGCGCGGCTGGCAGGTCAAGGTACGCGGCGCGGACGCCCGCAGCGTGCTGGAGCGGACCCCCGAGGGCACCGTCGACCTGGTGATCGCCGACGTCTTCTCCGGCGCCCGGGTGCCCGCCCACTGCACCACCGTCGAGTTCAGCGCCCTGGCCGCCCGCGCGCTGGCCCCCGGCGGCTGGTACGCGGTCAACATCGCCGACGGCTCGGCGCTGTCGTTCGCCCGCTCGCAGGTGGCCACCCTCGGGGCGGTCTTCCCCGAGCTCTGCCTGGTCGCCGACCCGGCGGTGCTGCGCGGCAAGCGCTTCGGCAACCTGGTCCTGGCCGCCGCCCACACCGGGCTCCCGCTCGCCGAACTGACCCGCAAGGTGGCTTCGGACGCCGCCCTCGGCCGCGTCGAACACGGCCGCGCCCTCGCCGACTTCGCCGCCGGCGCCACCCCGGCCACGGACGCCACCGCGGCCCCCTCCCCGGCCCCGCCCCCGGGCGTCTTCCGCTGATCCGGCGGCGGCGTCCGGCTCCGGAAAATCGGTTGGCAGCGCCGCCCGCCATGCCGACAATGGGCCCCGACGTCCGGAATCCGGACGGGGCCGACCGGGAGAGGTGGCGCCATGCGGATCAGACCGGCCCGACCGGACGAGGCGGCGCTGCTCAGCGCCCTGGCCCTGCGTTCCAAGGCCCACTGGGGCTACGACGCCGAGTTCATGGAGGCCTGCCGGGTCGACCTCACCCTCGACCCGGAGCGGATCGAGGCCGACCGGACGGCGGTGGCCGAGGCCGACGGCCGGGTGCTGGGCTTCGTCACCCTCGTCGGGGCGCCGCCGGAGGGCGAGTTGGACATGCTCTTCGTCGAACCGGACGTGATCGGCCGGGGTGTCGGCCGGTTCCTGCTGGCCCACCTGCGGCGCCGCGCCGCGGAGTCGGGCTTCCGCCGGGTCCTCGTCGCGGCGGACCCGAACGCCGAGTCCTTCTACGCGGCCATGGGCGCGGTCCGGATCGGCACCGTACCCTCCGGCTCGATACCGGGCCGCGAACTCCCGCTGCTGGCCCTGGCGACGGGGCCGTCGGGCGACTGACCGCCCGGGCACCCCGCCCCCGCCCGTCGGCCACCGTTCTCACCTTGCCGTCCACCGGGTGCACCGTCCACCGGCGGGACGGCACGCCTCGCCGTCCCGGCCCGGGCGGTGGCGCCCCGGCCCGGCTCGGCGCAGGCCCGGCACCGCTACCGGGCCTGCGCCGAGCCGGTCCTCCGGGCCGCGCTGTGTGTCCCCGCCGGTGTGCGTCCGGGTCAGTGCCCCTTGGGCAGACCTCGGTGCTTGTACATCGCGGCGCCCGTCAGGGCCAGCCCGGCCGCGATCGGGGCGAGGACGGCGGTCGCGGTCCCCGGGGCGCCGTGCGCGACGGTGACGGCGGCCGTCGTGGTGGAGCCCGCCGTCGAGCCGGCCGGACCGGCGGCGGGGGAGCCCTCCGCGATCGCCGGCCGGTCCGGTTCCGCCGCGCTCCGGCCGCTCCCGGCGGCTCCCGTGCCCGGACGGTCGGCGGCGGTGTGGTGCGGCCGGTCACCCGGCTCCCCGGGGGCGGGTGGCGGGGCCGCCGGCCCGCGCTGCTCCCCGCCGGGCCGGGTGGCCCGGGGACCGGCGCCGTTCCGGCCGACCGGGGCGGACGGCCCGTCGGGAGCCCCCTCCCGGGAGGCGCGCGCCCCGGCCGGGCGGGACTGGGCGGGGACGGTGCCCAGCAGCCCGGAGGCGATGGCGAAGGCGTCCGGAAGGGCGGCCCGCTGTCCGGGCAGCGGGAGGCCGCCGGCCCTGATCCGGTCCTGGAGCGCACTGCTGACGGAGGTGGTCGCGGCGCCCAGCTCCGGTACCGGGACGATCGCGGCGGTGGGGCCGGCGAGGTGATCGAGCACCCCGGGGGCCGTGGTCCGGCCGGGAGCGCCGACCGGACCGTCCTGCCGCGCGGGGGACCGTGGCGGCTCCTGCGGCCTGTCCGGCGGCGGGTCCTGCGGCACGGGGGGCTGCGGGGCGGCTGCGTCCCGGGCCGCCTCCTCGCCCGCCTGTCCGGCTGTCCGCTCCGCTGACGGCCCACCGGTCACGGTCCCGTCGGGCGGGGAGTCGCCGAGTACGGACTCGCCGGTCAGGGCCCGGCCGACGGCCGTCCGGCTCGCCGGTTCCGGGAGCGGTTCGGCGCCGGCCGCGTGGGCACCCGGAGCGCCGAGCCCCCAGAGCTGCGCGAGGAGCGCTCCGCCCGCCGCGACGGCCCGCGGCAGCCGGGAGAGCCACCGCCCGGCCCGCCCTCCGGGCGGACGACGGGACTCTGACGACAGGTCCTTGGTCGTGTGTTTGGCTCGCACGTGAATCGAGAACGAGCGGACGGACCATGAGGTCACGGCCACCGCCACGGCCACCGTCACGGACAGTCATCGGGTGGCGGCCCGACCGCTCGCCCGACTGCCGGCTCGCCGACCGCCCGAGGTCCGCCGGACGCGCTCCGGTCGGCACCCCGGGCCGTTGTCCGCCGGTGGCTCAGGAGTTGGGGCGAAGCGTCCAGATCACGGTCATCACGCCGGTCACCGCACCGTCGGCACGGGTGATCTCGACGGTGACCGGGAACTCCGGCCGCTCGCCCTTGTCCAGCTCGGCGACGATCTCGGTGACCGGCCGGCCGAGTACGGCGGTGGCCGTGACGACGCCCATGGCGAGCTTCCTGTACGAGATCTCGGCGCTCACCGCGAGCGGCACCGCGCGGGAGAGCTGGTCGCCGAAGGCGCTCAGGACGATGCAGCCGCTGGCCGATTCGGCGAGGGTGAACATCGCGCCGGCGTGCGGCCCGCCGACGTGGTTGTGGTACTCGGGCTGGTCGGGCAGCCGGAGCACGGCACGCTCGGGGGTGGTCTCCAGGTACTCCAGCTTGAGGGTCCGTGCCATCGGCACGGTGGAGTCGAGCAGCTGGCCGATCGAA
This sequence comes from Kitasatospora sp. NPDC002965, assembly GCF_040611255.1. NCBI lineage: Bacteria > Bacillati > Actinomycetota > Actinomycetes > Kitasatosporales > Streptomycetaceae > Kitasatospora > Kitasatospora sp. NPDC002965. The sequence goes on from NZ_JBEXNT010000003.1 coordinate 183,328, forward strand.
GGTGTGGTCATGGCCGCAACGTTACTAGCCGGTAGCTTTCGGCGGCAGCTCCGCCGGGGGAGAAAAAGGTGAGACGGAGGCCACGTGGGCGGAGGCGGTGAGGGCGGGGAGGTCCGCGGCCGGGAACGCGAAAACGCCTGAGGGGCCGGTCTCTTGAAGAAACCGGCCCCTCAGGCTCTGGGGTGAGTGACGGGACTCGAACCCGCGGCCACCTGGACCACAACCAGGTGCTCTACCAACTGAGCTACACCCACCATCTGTCCGGCCCGGTCCCGCTCTTCGCGTTCCCGTTCCGACAGGAAGAACAATACAGGATCCGGGAGGGTGCTCGCGCCAGGGTTTCAGCAGGGAGCGGGCACCTCCCGGGTCCCCGGGTCAGCCGGCCGGCGGCTGGTACTTCTCGGCGATCGCGCGCGCGGTGTCGGTGTCCGGGCCGGGCTGGGCGACGAACACCGCCTCGCGGTAGTACCGCAGTTCGTCGATGCTCTCCCGGATGTCGGCGAGCGCCCGGTGGTTGCCGCCCTTCTGCGGACTGTTGTAGTACGCCTTCGGGTACCAGCGGCGGGCCAGCTCCTTGATCGAGGAGACGTCCACGATCCGGTAGTGCAGGTGACTCTCCAGGGCCGGCATGTCCCGGCTCAGGAAGCCGCGGTCGGTCGCGACCGAGTTCCCGCAGAGCGGCGTCCGGCCGGCCTCCGGCGCGTGCTCGCGCACGTACGCGAGGACCAGCGCCTCCGCCTCGGCGAGCGTCACGCCGTGCTCCAGCTCGTCGAGCAGCCCGGAGGAGGTGTGCATGGTCCGCACCACCTCGGGCATGTTCGCCACCGCCTCCGCCGGCGGGCGGATGATGACGTCGACACCCTCGCCGAGGATGTTCAGCTCGGAGTCGGTCACCAGCGCCGCGACCTCGACCAGGGCGTCCCGGTCGAGGTCGAGGCCTGTCATTTCACAGTCGATCCATACCAAACGGTCATTCACGCCACTCACCCTACGGCGCGATCACGCGCCACGGGCACCGATGGAGCCGAGCGGGGCGCCGGGGCGCAGGCCTCGGAGCCGTGTTCCTCCTGGGCGTGACCGTCCGGTTCACGGTTCTCCCGGCCGGGGTGGGCCGGATGCGTGGGACGGCCGTCCCGTGCGGCCCGGGCGTCGCGGGGCTCCCGGACACCTTCCGGCGCGGCGGCCCGGCCGCCCTGCGGGCGGACCTGACCGGCCCGGGCCTGCCGGGCCCGCGCCTCGGGGGTCCCGGCCGGTGCGGGCGCCGGCAGCCGGCCTCCGGCCGCGCCGTGACCGCGTCCGGCCGCCGGGGACTCGTCCTGCGGCCGGTCGGCCGCGGTCCGGTGCCCCTGCCCCTGGCCGCGGGCGCCCGGTTGCGGGTGCCCGTCCTCGGCCGCGGCGTGCTCCGCCGTCCGGGGCGGCCGGCCCGCGTTCGGACCGGGCTGCGCCGGGACCATCGGCGGCCGTGCCGGGCCGCGTCCGGTTCCGGGCTGGCCGGGATGCTGCTGGTGCCCCGCCGGCTGGTGCGGGTACGGCTGCCCGGCCCGGGCGTGGACGCCCTGGCCGGACGGTTGCCCGTGCTGGCCCGGGTGCGCCGCGGCGCCGCCCGGGAAGCCCGGAACCGACGCCTGCCCGTGCGCACCGTGCTGACCCGGGACCGTCCCGCCCGCCGGGGCGGCGGCCGTGGCGGGCTGCGGCACGGCCCCGGTCATCCGGAGGTCGTTGCCCTGCGCCGCGGCCTGGGCGGCCGAGACGCTGCCCGGCCGACGGGCCCGGTAGCTGGTCCGGTAGGCGGCCGGCGAGACCCCGAGCTGGCGCCGGAAGTGCCCGCGCAGCGCCACCGGCGACCGGAAGCCGCAGCGGCGCGCGACGTCGTCCACCGACAGCTCCGAGGTCTCCAGCAGCCGCTGGGCCTGGAGCACCCGCTGGGTGATCAGCCACTGCAACGGCGCGCTGCCGGTGAGCGTGCGGAAGCGCCGGTCGAAGGTCCGTCGGCTCATGTAGGCACGAGCCGCCAGCACCTCGACGTCGAACTGCTGGTTGAGGTTCTCCAGCGCCCAGGTGACCACCTCGGCAAGCGGGTCGTTGCCGATCTCCTCAGGTAAAGACTGGTCGATGTACTGGGCCTGTCCGCCACCGCTGCGACGGCTCGGCACCACCAGCCGCCGGGCGAGCGCGTTGGCCGCCTCGGCGCCGTGGTCGCTGCGGACCACGTGCAGGCAGAGGTCGATCCCGGCGGCGGTGCCCGCCGAGGTCAGCACGTCGCCGTCGTCCACGAAGAGCTCGCGCGGGTCGACGTGGACCCGCGGGTAGCGCTTGGCCAGGGTCGGGGCGTACATCCAGTGGGTGGTCGCCGGGCGGCCGTCCAGCAGACCGGCGGCGGCGAGCACGAACGCGCCGGTGCAGAGGCCGATGATCCGGGCGCCCTCGTGGTGCGCCTTGCGGAGCGCCGTGATCGCCTCGACCGGCGGCGGCTGCGAGATCGAGCGCCAGGCCGGTACGACGATCGTCCCGGCCCGGGCGAGTGCCTCCAGCCCGTAGGGGGCGGAGAGGGTGAGGCCGCCGGTGGTGGCGAGCGGCCCCTCCTCGCCGGCGCAGACCAGGAGGCGGTAGCGCGGCACCCCGGCGTCCTGGCGGTCGACACCGAAGACGGAGAGCGGGATCGAGCTCTCGAAGATCGGTGCGCCGCCGAAGATCAGCACGGCGACGGTCTCGCGCCTGCGCCGGCCGGAGAGCTTGCGCGGCGAGACCGCCATCACCGGAGTCGAGGATCCGTTGAGGCCGGAGCCCGGTCCGCCGTGGCCGCCCGCGCCGTGTCCGCCCGCGCCGTGGCCGGACACCCCGAGCCCGAGCGATCCCGGCGGGATCCCGCCGGACGTTCCGGCGCCGGCCAGGGCCGGGCCGGAGAGCGCGCCGGTCGGAGCGGCGGCGAAGGTCGTGAATCCGCTCTCCTGTCCGCCCGGGTGACCGCCCGGGTGACCGCCGCCGGGGTGGCCGCCAGGTTGGCCGGTAACCGACTGCCCGTGCCGGCCGTCCGAGCCGATGCCGTACCCGGTCCCGTGGCTGACTCCGGATCGGCTGACGGTGCGTCCGCCGTGCTCCGGGGAGGCCGGGAAGGGTGGGGTGCCCGGGGAGCCGGAGGCACCGGGGCCGCCGGGGGCGGCTGGTGCGGAAGTGGTTCCCGGGGCGGGTGTGGCCGCAGCGGAATAGGAGGGGTACGAGGCTGTGCCGGAGGTGCGGGTGTTGACGGCGGGGGCCTTGTTGCCGGTGCCTCTCGCGGAACGACCCGCGATGCCGGCCGCGGTCTGGCCGCTGTCAGGACCCGCGTCGCTCCTGCTCACCCTGCTCAAGGCGCTCAAGCCCCCTCGGTGGTGTGGTGTGGTGGTGCGGCACTGCTGGCCAAGATCGAATCTATCGGGTGGACCATTGCCGTTGTGACAAGTTCACCATCCGACGCTATGTCGACATGGCAATTTGGCGTGATGCATTCGATCACGAAGCGTGGCACCCGTCGACCCTTCTGGGAAGGGGGCCGGTGCAACGGTGGCTGGTTGTCGCGGGACGGGTCCTGGGACGTCCGGCTCCGGCGCACCCGGCCGGCGCGTCTGGGCTGCGGATTTGCCCAAGGGCGGGGGAGTCGCGCGAGATTGACCGAAAATCGGCGGTGCACGCGAGGGCGCACGGCCGATATGTGTGCGCCTCCCTGGCTTCATCCGGCCAGGGCCGGGGCCGGACAGCGCGGACGGGCCGTCAAGGCTACCGTCCTGGAGTGGAGATCCTCAGCCGGCTCGAACAGGCCAACGACAACGCCGCCGCACTCTGGCTGGCCCAGGCGCGTGCGCACGGCTGGCAGTACCTCACGCGCCCCGGCTTCACCGCGGTCCGCTGCGCCCGCACCCCGGACGACGCCCATCGCGTGGTGGTCACCCGCCCCACCGGCGAACCGGGAGCGGTGGAAGCGGAACTGACGGACCTGCTCGCCGCCTGGCACACCGTACGGCTCACCGTGGAGGACCCGTACGGCGGGCTGGACCTGACCCGCCAGGGCTGCGGCCACGGGCGGCGGATGGCGGTGATGGTGCGCGAGCCCGGTCCGCTGCCGCCGGAACGGCCGGCGACTGGCTCGGGAGGGTTCGCCGCAGAGGTGCTGACGGTGGGTGAGGTCCTGGAGGCGGAAGCCCTCGCCGAGGCCGAGCGCGCGATCGTCGACGGCTTCCCGATCCTGCCCCGGCAGCCCTGGACCGAGGGCGCCCAGCTGCCGGTGCGGCTCCTGGGCGAACCCGGCTGCCGGGCCTGGCTCGGCCGGGTCGACGGCGTGACCGCCGGTGCGTGCCTGACCTACGACGACGGCCACGCCACCGGCGTCTACTGGGTCGCCACCCTGCCTGCCCAGCGCTCACGCGGAGTGGCCCGGGCGGTGCTGCGGACGGCGCTGGCCGCCGCACACCCCGACCGTCCGGCCACTCTGGTGGCCACCGAACTAGGCGAGCCGCTCTACCGCCGGCTCGGCTTCACCGAACTGGCCCGCACCCGCTGGTGGACGCGCTGAGCAGGCTCCCGGCGTAGCCGCCCGGCGGCGCGGCCTGTGCCGGCCGGACCCACCCGGGCACCCGGGTGCGTCTCTGGCGAGGACGCTCCGGCGCTTCGCCCGGCGACCACGGCGCGAGTCGCCCGCTATCCGGTCCGGGCGGCGCGGTGCGCCGGGGCCGCCGGGGCTCCGGCCGTTCGCGGGGAGGCGGCGGCGACCGGACGCGGAACCCTGCGGGCCGGCGGCACCGCGAACCTCGTCCGGGCGGGCGGCCCGCCCGGCGTCGACGGGAGCACGACCGGCGGTTCCACCACGTCGGCGGTGCCCGCAGGCGCGGAGTGCTCCGCGCCGTCGGCGGCAAACCCGCCGGGTCGGTTTCGGACAACGGACCCTGCCCCCGGATGCGGGGTGGCACAGCTCGTGGCGTTCGCGGCAACAGGCGCATGCCCGTCGTCCAGGGCGGACGGCGAGAACTGTGCGCCTGACCGCACGCCGGTCTGCGCCCTCATGCCCGGCCCCGAGGACCTCGGGCCGATCGGCACCACGGCGACCCCGGTCGCGGTCACGCTCCCGGCTGTGACGACGGTCCCGGCCGTGACGACGGTCCCGGCCGCCGGGGTGCCGCCGGCCGTGATGCCGGTTCCGGCCGCGGTGACGGTCCCGATCGGGACCGCGGCGCCGGCGGACGCCGTGACCGTCCCGGCCGGTGCCAGGGCGAGAGCCCTGGCACCGGGGATTCCCCGATCCCGGGAACGGGGGACGCCCTCGGAGTCGCCGGCCCGCCGCCCGAGCGGTCCGCCCGCCCGGATCCCCGGCCGGGGTGACGGAGCGACGCGGGCCGACAGCACCTGCCCGACGGCCTCCGGCAGCCCGGCCGCCTTCAGCGTGGGCCGGTAGCCGGGTTCGGCCCACGGACGGCCGTGGTGCAGCCAGACGCTGTGCAGGCCGGCCAGCTCGGCCCCGGCGATGTCGGCGGGGGCGTGGTCCCCGATCATCCAGGTGTGGCTGGCCCAGTCGCCGATCGGTGCGATGCCGCACCGCTGCGCGGCGATCTCGAAGATCAGCGGGTCCGGTTTGAGGCAGTCCGCCTCCTCGGAGATCACCCAGCCGTCGACCAGCGGACCGAGTCCGGTCCGGCGGATCTTCTCCAGCTGCGGCCCCGTGCCGCCGTTGCTGACGATCCCGAGCGTCCACCCGGCGGCCCGCGCCGCCCGCAGCGCGTCGATGTTGCGGGACGGGCAGTGGATGTGGGAGTTGATGCCGCGCCGGTAGTGGGCGAGAAGGCGGTCGAGTGACTCGTCCAGTCCGTAGCGGCGGCGGGCGGCGGACAGTACGGTGCTGCGCGGTACGTAGCCGCCGCCGTCGATGGTGGAGAGCCAGTCGACGTCGCCGGGCGGCAGCCCTCGTTCGGTCAGGAATTCCTGAGCCCAGGCCCGGAAAGCGGCGTCCCTGGGGAGCAGCGTGTTGTCGAGGTCGAGCAGGAGCAGGGGCATGCCGAGCATGGTGCCAGCGGCCGTGCCTATGCACCTGGCAAATGCCAGACGGCGTCGCGAACCCGTGCGAAATGGCCGAAACGGGGGCTCGGTGCCACACTCCGGGGGCGGCTGCGTCAGGTGGGGCTCGCCCTGCGGACCCCGGACGACCCGCCGCGGGCCCGCCGCGCGGTGATCGGGCGGCAACGGATCGTCATCGATCCATGACAGTCCGGTCACGGTGTCCCGGTGGCCTGTTGCGCCGCCCGGCCCGCTCCGTCAAGCTCCAGGGAACCTCTGTCGCCGGAGGGGCGCGTCAGCGTGCCCGGGGGCGTACGGCCGACGGGGGTTACATCCCCCGTTCGCGGGAACAGTGTCGCCCCGAGGTCTTGTGGCTGGGCCGAGTCCCCGGCCCGTCGTACTCTGAAAGGAACAGGTCACCAACGGTGGTGCGCGGCGCAGACCGACGTCGTCCCCTGGGCGGGCCTGCTGCTCGGGCAGCGATGTCCTCTCCTGTCAGCCCATCCCCTTCGAAGAGCCTTGTGCCATGGCTGGTTCTGAGTCCTTCCGACCGGTGGAGCCGGATGCGGACGTCCGGAGCAGTGGCCTCACCCGGCCCCTCCGCAACATCGTGCGCCGAGGCCGCCCCGGCTCGGGTTCCCGCCACCGGCGGGACGAGCACCGCGACGACCGCGCGGAGCCCCCGGTGACGGGCCGCCCCGGTCCGGGCGCCGACCGGCCGAGCGCCTCCGGCCCCACCCGCGCCGTCGGAGAACCGGCGGTCCGGCCGGCGTCCTCGCGTTCCTGCGACCCCGCCTTCCGTCACGGTGTGGTGGTGGGTTTCGACGGTTCGCTGTCGAGCGAGCGCGCCCTCGCCTACGCGGTGGGCATGGCCCGCCGCTCCCAGTGCGGACTGGTGATCGTGCACGTGGCCAACCGCCTGCCGGCCACCGTCTGGGCGGGCTGTGAACCGCCGGTCTTCGTCGACCTCCCCGACCACCGGACCGAGGTGCTCGGCCTGGAGCTCGCCTGCGCGGACTTCCTCGCCGGCGTCCCCTGGGTCCTGGTCGAACGGGGCGGCGACATCTGCCACGAGATCGAGGAGGTCGGCCGTGAGTACGCCGCCGACGCCATCGTGGTCGGCAGTACGCACGGCCTGCTCGGCAAGATCTTCGGATCCGTGTCGGGTCGCCTCGCCCGCCGGGCCAACCGTCCGGTGATCGTGATCCCCTGACGATTCGCCGGCTACGGCGTGGCGGGCCTGCCGCTGGGCCGAACGTGTCACCCCTGCCGGTGGGTCGGTACCGCGCTCCCGCCCGGCCGGGAAGCGCGGTGCGAAGAATGACAAGGTGATCAATCGGCCCACTCCGCCCGATTCCGGGCCGCCCGGACGTCCTCTCCGTCGTGCTCCCCGCCGTGTCACCGCCCTCCTCGTCCTGTCGGCCGCTGTGCCGGCACTCCTGCCGCTCGCGCTCCTCGCCGGCGCCCCCGGGGCGTCGGCGCTCAGCCCGGCGGGCGGAGAAGCCCGTGACGCGGTGCGGCTGGAGGTCCGCACCAACGGGGCCACCGGCACCGGGGTCCGGGTCCGGTCCGGCGAACAGCTGCTCCGGGTCTACCGGCTGGCGAACCAGGCGGAGTACCCGCTGACCGTCTCGGTCCTGAAGGACGCCCAGGTCTCCGGGGCCGCGGTGGTCTGCGGAGGGCAGCAGCCGTTCGTGCTCCCCGCCCTCGGTGTCGTCGAGTGCTCGGCCACCCTGCCGGCGCAGAGCGGTCAGCAGCGGGCCGTCGTCCGGGTCGAGGCGGACGCTCCGAAGGGCCTCCCCAAGGCCGTCGTGACCGCGGAGGCCGGCTATCTCGGACTGGTCGCCGGGCTGACGCTGGCCCGGGTCGGCGTTCCGGCGGGCTCGGGTGTGGTGACCCGTTCCGCCGCCCGTTCCGTCGTGCCGCCCGGGGACCGGGAGGCGGTGGCCGACGGAGCCCTCCCGCCGGCTGGTCCGGCCTCCTCTCCCGAGCGGCTTCCCGGGCGTCGCGTCACCGTGGCGCGGGTGGGCGGAGACGTCCTGCTGAGGTACCGGGTGGACGCGGTCGGGGACTCGCCGGTCAGCGCGGTCAGCGTGGTGGACCTCCTCCCCGGGGTGGGGCAGGTCAGCTGTCTCGGCCAGTCCGCCGCCGGTCTGCTGGAGCCGGGCCGGCCGTTGGACTGCACCGCCTCGGGCGAGGCACGGCCCGGCAGGCACTCCGCCGTGGCCCGGGCCGAGGGCCTGGCCGCGGACGGGGCGGTCGGCCAGGACGGGCGCCCGCTGGCTCCCCGCCCGCTCGCGGCGGAGGCGCCGGGGGAATACGAGGGCGAGGGCCCGGCTCCGGCCGCCCAACCGGGTACGCCCGGCGACGACCTTGACGGTCTTCGGGGTGCGGCCCTCGTTGAGCTCGGTCACACCGGTGAAGGAGAAGGTCTCCTCGCCGGTCAGACCGAGGGAGTC